>JASBSH010000245.1 GCA_030149025.1 Actinomycetales bacterium
CGGCCGCGGGCGGCGTGCCCGGCCCGGGGGGCGGAAACCCCGCCCCCCCCCCCCACCTGGGCCGACAACGCCCGGTCTGGTGAGCAAACGCGTCGGTCAGTCACAAGGCGCGGCTCACGACCCGACCACGCAGGACGACCGCACGCGGGTCCTTCAGAACGCGCACGTCCTCGCGGGGGTCCGCCGAGTAGACGACGAGGTCGGCGTCCTCACCCTCCTGCAGGGCTGGCCGCCGCAGCCACGCCCGGGCGGCCCACGTCGCGGCGTTGAGCGCCTCGACGCCTGTGAATCCCGCCCTGGTCAGCTCGAGCACCTCGTCGGCGATCAGGCCGTGGGACAGCGAGCCGCCGGCGTCCGTGCCCGTGTAGATCGGGACGCCGGCCTCGTGGGCGGCGGCGATGGTCTCGTAGCGGCGTTCGTGCAGGTCCCGCATGTGCTGGGCGTACTTCGGGAACTTGCCCTCGGCCGACTCCGCGATCCCCGGGAAGGTGGCGATGTTGACGAGCGTCGGCACGATCGCCACACCGCGCTCGGCGAACAGGTCGATGGTCTCTTCAGTCAGGCCGGTCGCGTGCTCGATGCAGTCGATACCAGCCTCGACGAGCGGCGCAAGTGAGTCCTCGCTGAAGCAGTGCGCCGTCACCCGGGCGCCTTCGGAGTGCGCCGCCGCCATCGCGGCTTCCAGCGCCTCGGCAGGCCAGCACGGTGACAGGTCGCCGGTGTCCCGGTCGATCCAGTCGCCGACGAGCTTGACCCAGCCGTCGCCGCGTCGGGCCTCCTGGCGGACGTAGTCAGCCAGCTCGTCCGGTTCGATCTCGTGGGCGTAGTTGCGGATGTACCGCTTGGTCCGGGCGATGTGCCGGCCCGCGCGGATGATCTTCGGCAGGTCCTCGCGGTCGTCGATCCACCGCGTGTCGGCGGCGCTGCCGGCGTCCCGGATCAGCAGCGTGCCGGTGTCCCGGTCTGTGGTCGCCTGCGCCTCGCTGGTCGCCTCGTCGACGGCGCCGTGCGCGTCGAGGCCGACGTGGCAGTGGGCGTCGACGAGACCGGGCAGGGCGTAACCCTCGAGCACCTGGACGTCGTGGTCTCTGGCCGGGCGGGTGAAGGTCACCTTGCCGTCGAGGACCCACAGACCGTCCCGGACGTCGTCGGCGCCGGGCCCGGTGAGCACCGGGCCGCGTACCCTGATCACGTCAGCGGTCATGTCAGTCGTCCGTCCCATGGATTCCGCACACTCCTGTCCGCCGACTCCCGAATTCCATCCCACACCGCGAGGTTCTCCAGGAGCCGTCTCACCGCCATCCATGTGTTGGCCCGGTCATTGGAGACGCGCCGAACATGGCTCACACGCACATGCGCCCTGCCCATAGTCGGGGGTGAAGTGAACGCAACCGTGGGTCATGTCATTGGCTCGGTGAAACACCGGCCATATGTGGCTGAAGTAGCGGTCGTCTGGGTTGGTAGGCGCATACCTCCGGTACAGGGCATACGCGACTAGGTCAGCCATTTGCAGCAGACGCGAAGCTCGTGAGTCTGTGAACAACGGAACGTCCGCCAAGTTTCGCAACTGCCCGACCCTCCCTGCCGCAGCCCTCCATCCACTGGTCCACGTTTGGATGTCTTGCTCGGCCACTACTCGTCGATCGTGGATCACCAAGCCTCGGTTCGGAAGACCCTTGTCACGGCGCAGAGCCTTAAGCATCACGTCGAACTTGTTCAACAGGACTTCGTATCCGAACTGCTCACGTTCCAGCGCGGGCCAGTCCGACCTGAACCGATTGTCGATAACCACACCGAACAGCGCAGGGGCCAAGTCCCTGTTCCCGGGACGGAAGCTTGCGATTAGCCGGTACGCATCCTCGAGGAGGGCCAGGCGCACCTTGCGAGGAACGCCCGTCCAAACGTTCACCGGTCCACGAGTACCCCTCGCCTGGGCAGGCTTCTTTGCGTTTCGCATCACGCCGGCGTGGAATTCGTATTCCTCGAGGTTCGACCTCGGGCCAACATGTTGAACTACCAGCTTGTCCAAGTCTCGTTGCATGCGAGCCGCATCATCTTCGTGGATGGCTAGCCCTCCGAGCACGAACGAATGACTGCCGCCGTGTGTGCCCGACTCGTCTACGAACAGCAGGTACATTGCCACTCTCCACAAAAGGGACGAGGCCCGGCGTATCGCACGGGCCTCGTCTACGTTCGGCCGAGTCAGCAATATGAGCACCGCGTTGGCAGTCTCACCGGGCTGAGCGGCACCGCGTCGGCAGTCCTCTCGGCAGAGAGAAGCATGACCGGACGGCCAAGTGCTGTCAAGTCCTTACTCCATTCGGGCCGTGTCCGCGGTTGGAGGTGTTCCGTTCGACTAGCCGCTTCACCGGCCGAGGAACTTCTCGAAGCCGGGGGGCAGGGCCGACGGGTCCAGACCGGCCAGCGGGTCGGCGTCCGAGTCACCGTCCTGGGAACCGAACGCGCTGCCGGCCGCGAACGCGGCGCTGCGGGACTGCGCGGCCTTGGCTGCTGCCGCACGCTCCTGCTCGGCGCGCTTGGCCGGGTTACCAGACTTGGCCTTGCCCTTGCCCTTGCGCGCGCCCTGCTTGCCGCGGGACTTCTTGCTGCCACCCATCCCCGGGAAGCCCGGCATGCCGCCGCCCATCCCTGGCATGCCACCCATCCCGGGAAGGCCGGGCATGCCGCCGCCCTTGCGCATCTGCCGCATCATCTTCTGCGCGTCGGCGAACCGGTCCAGCATCTGGTTCACCTCGGTGACCGTCACACCGGAGCCCTTGGCGATCCGCGAGCGCCGGGAACCGTTGATGATCTTCGGGGTGCGCCGCTCCCCCGGGGTCATCGAGCGGACGATCGCCTCGACGCGGTCGATCTCCCGCTCGTCGAAGCTCTCCAGGGCCTCGCGCATCTCGCCCATGCCGGGCAGCATCCCGAGCATCTTCTTCAGCGAGCCCATCTTGCGGACGGCCTGCATCTGCGTGAGGAAGTCGTCGAGGGTGAAGTCCTCGCCCTCGACGAACCGGGTGGCGAGGTCGGCGGCCTGCTCGGTGTCGAACGCCTTCTCCGCCTGCTCGATCAAGGTGAGCACGTCACCCATGTCGAGGATCCGGGACGCCATCCGGTCGGGGTGGAACGGCTCGAAGTCGCTCAGCTTCTCGCCCGTGGACGCGAACATCACCGGCTTGCCGGTGACCGACGCGACCGACAGCGCCGCACCACCGCGCGCGTCGCCGTCCAGCTTCGTCAGCACGACGCCCGTGATGCCGACGCCCTCGCTGAACGCCTCGGCGGTCTGGACGGCGTCCTGGCCGATCATCGCGTCGACGACGAACAGCACCTCGTCCGGCTGGACGGCGTCCCGGATTTCCGCGGCCTGCTGCATCATCTCGGCGTCCACACCGAGGCGGCCGGCGGTGTCGACGACGACGATGTCGTGCTGCCTGGTCCGGGCCTCGTCGATCGACTGGCGCGCGACCGCCACCGGGTCGCCGGGGGCGACACCGGCCATCTCCCCGTCGCCCTGCGTCCCTGGGTGCGGGGCGAAGACATGAACGCCGGCCCGCTCACCGACGACCTGCAGCTGCGTCACGGCGTTGGGGCGCTGGAGGTCCGCGGCGACGAGCATCGGGGTGTGCCCCTGCTCCCGCAGCCACAGCCCGAGCTTGCCGGCGAGGGTGGTCTTACCCGCACCCTGCAGACCGGCGAGCATGATCACGGTCGGGGCGGTCTTCGCGAACCTCAGCCGGCGGGTCTCGCCGCCCAGGATCCCGATGAGCTCCTCGTTGACGATCTTGACGACCTGCTGGGCCGGGTTGAGGGCCTGTGAGACCTCCGAGGACAGCGCCCGCTCCCGGACGCTTGCCGTGAACGCGCGGACGACCGGCAGGGCGACGTCGGCGTCGAGAAGGGCCCGCCGGATCTCGCGGATCGTGGCATCAACGTCGGCCTCGGAGAGGCGTCCCTTGCCGCGCAGGTTCTTGAACGTGGCGGTGAGACGGTCGGAAAGCGTGGCGAACACTGTTACGGCGTTCCTCGTCGGTCGGTGGGTGTGCTGGCCCGTTCTGGGTCCACGTCAGGGTAACCGCCGCGGGTCCGGGTAGCCGTTCACGCCACGTCAACGGGCTGCTGCGACCGGCTCCTCGACCGGCTGCTCGACCGAGTGCTTGACCGTCTGCTCGACGGGGTGAAGGTCGTACGCGGTCTCGGCGTGCAGGACCTTGTCGATGCCGTCCACCTCGTGGTGGTCCGCCACGCGCCAGCCCATCGTCGCCCGGATCCCGAGCGCGACGACGGTGGTGACGAGCAGGGAGAACCCGACCGCGACGGCCGCGATGATCGCCTGGACGACGAGCTGTGAGACGCCGCCTCCGTACAGCAGACCGGTGTCGGTGGCCAGCAGGCCGATCCCGATCGTGCCCCAGAGGCCCGCGACCAGGTGGACGCCGACGACGTCCAGGGAGTCGTCGAACCCGAGGCGGTACTTCAGCCCGACTGCGTAGGCGCAGAGCGCTCCCGCTACCGCGCCCAGTGCGAGGGAGCCGAGCGGCGAGAGCGCGCCTGCCGCGGGCGTGATGGCGACGAGCCCGGCGACCACCCCGGACGCCGCGCCGAGAGACGTCACGTAGCCGTCGCGCAGGCGCTCCACCAGCAGCCAGCCCAGAATCGCCGCAGCCGCTGCTCCCGTGGTGTTGACCCACGCCAGCCCGGCTGTCCCGTCGGCGGTGAACGCCGAGCCCGCGTTGAACCCGAACCAGCCGAACCACAGCAGCGCCGCACCGAGCATCACCATGGGCAGGTTGCTGGGCCGGTGCAGGTCGCCGCCGAAGCCCTTGCGCCTGCCCACGACGAGTGCGAGCACCAGGGCTGCCGCGCCGGCGTTGATGTGGACGACGGTGCCACCGGCGAAGTCGATGGGCGTGGCGATGGCGCCGAACGGGCCGTCGGCGCTCAGCAGCCCCCCACCCCACACCATGTGGGCGAGGGGGAAGTACGCCAGCGTCACCCAGAGGCCCGTGAAGACCAGCCAGGCGCTGTACTTCACGCGGTCGGCGATCGCACCGCTGATCAGGGCGGTCGTGATGATGGCGAACGTGACCTGGAAGGCGATCCCGACCACCACCGGCACGCCCCGGCTGTCGAGGAGGAAGTTGCCCTCCGCGTCGTAGATCGTGTCCCGCAGCCCGAAGTACGTGAAAGGGCTCCCGAAGATCCCTGCCACCGAGCTGTCGTTGTAGGACATCGACCAGCCCCACAGGTAGTACACGACGGTGACGACGGCCATGGCGCCGAACGACATCATGATCATGTTCAGCACCGACCGGGCACGCACCATCCCCCCGTAGAACAGCGCGACCCCAGGTGTCATCAGCAGCACCAGCGACGCCGAGACCAGCATCCAGGCGGTTGCGCCAGTGTCCAGCTCTGCCATGGTGGACCTCCCTTCGGTCACCGGCGCTCGCCGGCGTAGGGAGATCCTCAGCGGGACGTGTTTCGAGAACAGGTCACCGCGTGTGTCCGGCTCGTGAAATCAGGAGGGCGTGTGTGAACTCGGTGTTTCACCGCCGGCGCCTACTCGCCGCCGGACAGCGCCTCGCGCAGCTGGGTGCGGCGGTTGGTCCGCAGCAGGGAGCCCTCGTAGAGCCTCGCGCCGAGCAGGATGAGCGCCACGGCGGGGAGCAGGACGAGGACCGCGGCGGCCAGTGGCTGCCACATGGGAACGTCCTCGGCAAGCATCCGCACCGGCATCGCCACGGACGACACCAGAGGCACGAACGATCCGACCGTGAGCACGTTGCCGCTGCCGCTGCCGGCGATGCCGACGAACAGCGCGACGAAGACGATCGCCTGGATCGGCATGGTCGTCGCCGAGAGGTCCTCCTGCCGGGTGGCGACGGACCCGGCCACCGCCCAGATGCACGCGAGCGCGGTGAACCCGAGCAGGAAGAACACGATGAACCACGCGCTCGCCCCGAGCACCCGGGACAGCACCTCCCCCTGGCCCGAGACCGACAGCCCGATCAGGCCGACACCGGCGAGCAGCACCACCTGCCCGATCGCCAGGAGGCTGTTGCCGATCACCTTGCCGGCGAGCAGCTGCCGGATGGGCACGGCCGCCGCGAGGATCTCCACCACCCGGCTCTGCTTCTCCTCGATCACGCTCTGCGCGATGGACATCCCGAACACGAGCGCGGTGATGTAGAAGAGGAACCCGAAGGCGAAGGCCAGGCCGAAGCGCACCCCTTCGCCGATGGCAGTGGGGTCCAGGGAGCGTCGTTCGAGGCCGGTCCCGGCCAGCACCTGCTGGGCGGTGGTGCCCGCCGCCTCCGCGTTGGAGGACATCTCGTGGGCGGACACGCCACGGGACATGAGCTCGTACAGCCCGCTGTCCACCTCGTTCTCCGCCAGCAGCTCCCAGCGCGACGCCTGGCTATCGGGCAGCGGCAGCAGGGCCGCGTCCGCGTCACCATCACGCAGCAGAGCACGAGCCTGGTCCGGGTCTGACGCCTGCGTCGTCTTCAGCGTCAGCCGGTTCACCTCCGCCCTGCCGATGGCCTGCGCGGTCTGCACCACGGCGGCGCCCTGCCGGTCGACCGCCGCCACCGTGCGGGTCTCGGCCCGGTTTCCCATGAACGCGCTGAACACGATCGACGCCACGATCAGCACGAGCATGAAGGCGGTGGAGAGCAGGAAGGTCCGGTCGTGGAGCTTGACCCAGATCTCGCGGGCGGCGATGACCTTCCAGGGCTTGTTCACCGGATCACCTCGCGGAAGATCTCGGACAGGGGCGGGAGGACGGGCGCGAACTCCCGGACCGGTCCCTTGCCGACGGCGGTGGCCAGAATCTCCTGCTCGGCACCCGGGTGAGTGACCTCGAGAAGCGCCGTGTCGCCGTCCATGTCCTTGACCACGACCCCGGCGACCTGGCCGACCCATGCGACGTCGGCGCCGTGGCCGACCGTCAGCCGGTACATCAGGCCTGCCGAGCGGCGCAGGTCCTCGGCCGGGCCGGCGGCGGCAACGCGACCGCGCGTCAGGATGACCAGGTCGTCGCAGAGCCGCTCGACGAGCTCGAGCTGGTGGCTCGAGAACAGCACCGGGACGCCGCGTGCCACCTCGTCCCGCAGGATCGCGGCCATGGAGTCGACGGCGATCGGGTCGAGGCCGCTGAACGGCTCGTCGAGCACGAGGGCGATGGGCTGGTGGATGAGCGCGGCGGCGATCTGCACCCGCTGCTGGTTGCCGAGAGAAAGGGTGTCGAGGCGGTCCTTGGACCGTTCGGTCAGACCCAGCCGGTCGAGCAGCGACTCGGCCCGGCCGGTCGCCTCGGAGCGGCTCAGACCGTGCAGCTGCCCGAAGAAGACGAGCTGGTCCAGCACCTTCTGCTTCGGGTAGAGCCCGCGCTCCTCGGGCATGTAGCCGAACCGCTGCCGGTCCTCCCTGGTGATGCGGCGCCCCTCCCACCGGACCTCGCCGGCCGTGGCCGCGAGAACGCCCATGATGATCCGCATCGCCGTGGTCTTGCCCGTGCCGTTGGCGCCGACAAAGCCGGTCATCCGGCCCGGGACGACGTCGAACGACGCGTCGTCCAGCGCCAGGACGTCACCGAACCGTCGGCCGACGCCGCGTACCTCGAGCACCTGCCTCACCCCCCGGGATGTCTGTGTCTTGGGCTCGGCAGAGCCTCAGTTGAGCAGGGCGTCGACGAACGCCTTCGGCTCGAAGGGTGCCAGATCGTCCGGCCCCTCTCCGAGACCGACGAGCTTGACCGGCACGCCGAGCTCGCGCTGCACGGCCACCACGATCCCGCCCTTGGCGGTGCCGTCGAGCTTGGTCAGGACGATCCCGGTGACGTTCACGACCTCGGAGAACACCTGGGCCTGGCGCATGCCGTTCTGGCCGGTGGTGGCGTCCAGCACGAGCAGCACCTCGTCGATCTGGCCGCCCTCGGTGCCGAGCGCGCGCTCGGCGACGCGCTTGACCTTGCCGAGCTCGTCCATCAGACCGACCTTGTTCTGCAGCCGCCCTGCCGTGTCGAGGAGCACGACGTCGGCCTCGGTCTCGATACCCGCCTTGACGGCGTCGAAGGCCACCGAGGCGGGGTCGGCGCCGTCCCTGTCCGCACGGATGGTGGGCACGCCGACGCGCGACCCCCACGTCTCGAGCTGGTCGGCGGCTGCCGCGCGGAAGGTGTCTGCGGCGCCGAGCAGCACGTCCTTGTCCTGCGCCACCAGCACGCGCGCGAGCTTGCCGACCGTGGTGGTCTTGCCGGTGCCGTTGACGCCCACGACCAGGACGACGGCCGGCCGGGCCTCGACGCGCTGGACGTTCAGGGACCGGTCCATGTCGGGGCCGACGAGCTCGAGCAGCTCCTCGGCGAGCATGTCGTGAACCTGCTTCGGGTCCCGCGTGCCCAGCACCCGCACACGCTCACGGAGCCGGTCCACGAGCTCGGTCGTCGGACCGACGCCGAGGTCGGCGGTCAGCAGGGTCTCCTCGACCTCGTCCCAGGTTGCCTCGTCGAGGGTGTCCCGGTACAGCAGTGCCAGCAGGCCCTTGCCGAGAGCGTTGTTGCTGCGGGCGAGCCGAGTACGCAGACGGGCCAGCCGCCCCGCGACCTCCGCCGGTCGCTCGATCGTCGGGGTCGGCGTGACCGGCACCTCCGGGGCGACCTCGACCTCCGGCTCCACCACGAGGCCCGGCTCCGGCAGGGTCTCGACGGTGCGCGTGGCGGAGTCGCGCGGTTCCTCGGCGTCGTCGCCCACCCCGGGCGCGTAGTCGGTACCCGGTTTCGGCGGCGGGGGCGCCTGGCGCTTGGCCTTGCCCGGCCTCAGCAGACCGACGATCAGGCCGACGGCCGCGAGCAGGATGACGACGGCGATGCCGATGATCAGGGCGATTGACTCCACGGGAGCCGATTCTCCCAGACTCTCCCGGAGGTCAGCGCCCGTGCCGCGGGCCGGGCAGCGGCTCCCCGAAGGTGATGTCGTTGAGCTTGCGGTGCGCTCCCCGCTTCTCGGTCAGCCTGCCATTGAGGTGCCCGTCGATGCCGTCGACAGTGGCAACGCTGTCGCGCAGGTCGATCACGTCGTCCGTGTGGTCACCTTCAGGACCATCCCCACGGACGCCGTCACGCACGTCCGCCTGCTCGTCCCGGACGGCGACACGCACATTCGTCGCCTCCGCCTGCGGTTCGCGGTCCGTCGCCTGCTCTGCCGGTCCCGGCGCCGGCGGCACCGGCATCTGGACCCGCTCCGCGGCCGGCGCCGGGGCAGCCAGCTGCGTGTCGTCGTCCCCGTCCCGGTCTTCTCCGCGCCGATCATCGTCGCGCCGGGTCTCCTCGGACCGGTCCGCATCGTCGCGAGCTTCGTCGTCCTCGTCGCCGCTGGACAGCGTCGCGACGCGTTCGCGGGCGGCCTTTGCCTGCTCGGCGGCCTGCTGTGCCGCCTCCGCCGCCCGCTCACGGGCCTGGGCGGCGAGCGCCCGGGTGCGCCTGCGCGCCTCGGCCAGCGCCTCCTCGCCCTGCTCGGTGAGGAACGGCGCGCCCTCGCGGAACTTCGGCAGGGCTACCAGGAGCAGGATGATGACCGCCGCGGCGACGCTCACGAGCATGCCGACAACGACAGAGGTCACAGGTTCACCGTGCCGTCCCCCGTCGTGGGGTGCCAAACCGGCGCGCTGCGAAACCGGCGGTTGGGTCCGAACTCACACCGCATGCCGCTTCCGTGCAGTCCGCAGGCGCTGCCGGTATCCGGTCCGATGAATGAACCCGTGAATGAACGAAAACCTTGCTCCAACAGCCGAACAGGTTCAGCCATCCGTTCGGTCATCGGTTCAGTCACGCCGGCTCAGGCGGGCTGCGTCTCCCGCAACCGCTGGCTCACCACCGTGGTCACGCCGTCCCCCCGCATCGTCACGCCGTAGAGGGCGTCGGCGATCTCCATCGTGCGCTTCTGGTGCGTGATCACGATCAGCTGGGACGAGTCGCGCAGCTCCTCCATGATCGTCAGCAGCCGGCCGAGGTTGGTGTCGTCGAGCGCGGCCTCGACCTCGTCCAGCACGTAGAAGGGGCTCGGCCGGGCCTTGAAGATCGCCACCAGCAGCGCCACGGCGGTCAGCGACCGCTCACCCCCGGACAGCAGGGACAGCCGCTTGACCTTCTTCCCGGCGGGCCGGGCCTCCACCTCGATGCCCGTGGTCAGCATGTCCGAGGGGTCGGTCAGCACCAGCCGGCCCTCCCCGCCGGGGAACAGCCGCGGGAAGACCTGCTCGAACTGGGCGCGCGTGTCCTCCCAGGCCGAGCGGAACACCTGCTCCACCCGCTCGTCGATCTCCTTGACGATGTCGAGCAGGTCCTTGCGGCTGCGCTTGAGGTCCTCGAGCTGCTCGGTGAGGAACTTGTGGCGCTCCTCCAGCGCCGCGAACTCCTCCAGCGCGAGCGGGTTCACGCGACCGAGCTGGTTCAGGGCGCGCTCGGCCTTGCGCAGCCGCTTCTCCTGCTCCTCCCGGACGAACGGCTTGGGCTCCGGCGGCGTCTCCGGCTCGGGGTCGCCGGGCGCGGGCGGGGACGGCGGCACCAGCTGGTGCGGGCCGAACTCCTCGACCAGCACCTCGGGGTCGATGCCCAGGTCCTCGATCGCCTTGGTCGCCAATGCCTCAATCCGCAGCCGCTGCTGGGTGCGGGCGACCTCGTCGCGGTGCACGGAGTCGGTGAGCTTGGCGAGCTCGGCAGCGAGCGCGTCGATCGTCTTGCGGTGCGAGCCGATCGCCGCCTCGCGCTCGGCACGCTCGGCCTCGGCCTCGTCCCGGGCCTGGGCGGCACGGGCCAACGAGCGCTCCGCCACCACCAGCGCGCACCGGGCGCCGTGCTCGACGGCCCGCGCGACCTCGCCCGTCAGCACGACGAGCTGGTCAGCTCGGTCCACCGCGACGAGATGGCGCGCGCCCAGCAGCGGATGCGCATCGAGCAGCTCGAGGAGCGTGCGCTCGAGGAGCTCGGTCTCGACCCCGACAA
>JASBSH010000248.1 GCA_030149025.1 Actinomycetales bacterium
GTGCCGGAGGGGACCGTGAAGTCCCGCTGCGCCCGCGGGCGCGCGACGCTCGCGGCGATGCTTCGCGCAGGGAACCCGGAGCAAGCGGCGAACGTCCAAGGTCACGTCCACGGTGCACGAGCCTCTCGACCCGTCCCCCCACTCCCTCCAGCCCCCGGAGAACAGCCGTGAGCCCAGCGCCTCCCGGAGCGCACCCCTCGCCCGAGGAGCTCGACGCGCTGCTGGACGACCCGGTGGTCGACTCGGACGCCGCCCTGCACGTCGCAGGCTGCGCCGACTGCGCACAGCTGCTCGCGGGCTTGCGTCAGGTCCGCCAGGCACTGCGTGACGAAGGTGCCCGATCGGTGCCGATGCCGCCGCAGGTGCAGGCGGGGCTGCACGCGGCGCTCGCACGGGCCGCCGCCGAGCGCGCCGGCACCATCGTGCCCCTGCAGCCGCATCGGGGCGGCGCCGTCGATCATGGAACGGACGGTGACCGGACGACGGCGCCCCGGGTGCCGCGGTGGCTGACAGTCGCGGCCGGGCTCGTCGTCATCGGTGGGGCCGGCGCGGCAGCCACCCAGCTGCTCCGCCCGGGCGGCGCAGGCGACAGTGCCACAGCGGGACGCGCGGAGAGCAGCGCGGGCCGCGGGGCGCCGTCCACGTCCGTCCGTTCCCTCGCCACGGGCACCGACTACGAGCCGGGCAAGCTGGGCAGCCAGGTCGACGCCCTGCTCGCGGTCGATGCGTCAGCGCCTCCTTCGGGGCCGCAGCCCGCGCGGGACCTGGGTGCCGCCGGTGACGGGCCACTGACCGACCCGGCGGGGCTGCGCGCCTGCCTGACGGCCCTCGGTGCGGCGGACCAGGCACCGCTCGCGGTCGACCTCGCCTCCTGGCAGGGCCGAAGCGCCGCCGTGATCGTGCTGGGGGCGTCGCCGGAGTCGCAGAGCGTCCAGGTGTGGGTCGTGGGGCGTGGCTGCGCTCCCGGCGACGACCAGCTGATGTACTACCAGCGGGTGCCGCGCCCGTAGCCCCCCTCAATGCCCCTCAAGGCACTGGAGGGCGCGGGCTCCGGGAGCCGGACCGGCGGGGGGAACAGCCTCGACCTACGATCGGTTGACGCGATCGAACCGTTCGATCGGTGTCCGGTCGGATATCCCATCAGCATCCATCGGCAATTCGTGTCTTCGGACCAGGAGGCGGGCAGGCGGCGTGAGCGACGTACGCAACGTGATCATCATCGGTTCCGGGCCGGCGGGATACACCGCCGCCATCTACGCAGCGCGAGCCAACCTCAACCCCCTGGTCATCGCCGGGTCGGTGACGTCCGGCGGGGCGCTGATGAACACGACCGAGGTGGAGAACTTCCCCGGCTTCCCCGAGGGGCTGATGGGCCCGGACCTGATGGAGCGGATGCAGGCGCAGGCGGAGCGGTTCGGCGTCGAGATCGAGTTCGACGACGCCAGCGAGCTCGACCTCACCTCCGCCGTCAAGCACGTCAAGACGGCCGGCGGCAACCACTACCGCGCCCACAGCGTGATCCTCGCGACCGGCTCCGCCTACCGCGAGCTCGGTCTGCCCGGCGAGAAGCGGCTCTCCGGCCACGGTGTCAGCTGGTGCGCCACCTGTGACGGGTTCTTCTTCAAGGACCAGGACATCGTGGTCGTCGGCGGGGGTGACTCCGCGGTGGAGGAGGCGACCTTCCTCACGAAGTTCGCCCGCAGCGTCACCATCGTCCACCGGCGGGACACCCTGCGCGCCTCGAAGATCATGCAGGACAGGGCGTTCGCCAACGACAAGATCCGGTTCGAGTGGAACAGCCAGGTGGTCGACGTCCTCGGTGAGGACAAGGTCACCGGTGTGGTGCTGCGCGACACGGAGACCGGTGCGGACCGCCAGCTGGCGGTCACCGGCCTCTTCGTCGCGATCGGCCACGACCCGCGCACCGAGCTCTTCCGCGACGTCGTCGAGCTCGACGAGAACGGCTACGTGGTGACCCAGGGCCGTAGCACCCGCACCAACCTGTACGGCGTGTTCGCGTGCGGCGACGTCGTGGACCACGAGTACCGGCAGGCCATCACCGCAGCCGCTTCCGGCTGTGCCGCGGCACTGGACGCCGAGCGCTACCTCGCCGCCCTCGGTGACGCGGGCGCGCCCGCGGAGGACGACGCGCTGACCGCCCCGGAGGGCCAGGCGTCGGACAGCGTTCCCGTCGGCTGAGCTGTCTGCTGAGCTGTCGGGGCCGTCCGGTAGAAACCAGCAGCACCAGACGAGAACCCCTGAGCCACCCACCCACCCCAACAGCCACCAACCCACCCAACAGGAAGGAGCCGCCCGATGGGCGCGACGAAGGCCGTCACCGACGACACGTTCGAGAACGAGGTCCTGAAGGCCGACAAGCCGGTCCTGGTCGACTTCTGGGCACCGTGGTGCCACCCGTGCCGCCAGGTCGCCCCGATCGTGGAGGAGCTCGCGACCGAGCACGCCGACAAGATCGACGTGGTGAAGGTCAACACCGACGAGAACCCCCGGATCGCCTCGAGCTACGGCATCACCTCGATCCCCACCCTTAACGTGTACAAGGGCGGTGAGCTCGTGAAGAGCATCGTCGGTGCCCGGCCGAAGCCGGTCCTGGTCCGGGAGCTGTCCGAGTTCATCGGCTGAGCACCGCCGCGCCCGAGTGCAGGGGAGCAGGATAGGCCGTGATGAACGACATCCTGCTGAGGCGGGGGGACCACGGGCCACGCGTGCGCGCCATCCGCGAACAGCTGGCCGCGGTGGGTCTGAACGGCCCCGACCGTTGCGATGACCCCGACGTCTTCGACGACTCGCTGGACCACGCCGTCCGCACCTTCCAGCAGCGCCGTGGGCTGACCGCTGACGGTGTCGTCGGCCCCGCGACGTCGTTCGCGCTCGAGGCCGCCCGCTGGTCGCTCGGGGACCGCATCCTGCGCTATGTCCCGGGCCACCCCGCGACGGGCGACGACGTC
>JASBSH010000250.1 GCA_030149025.1 Actinomycetales bacterium
CGGACCCACCTGCGACTGCAACCTGTGGCTGCTGTGCAAGCACCACCACCGCTGCAAACACTCCCCCCGATGGACCTTCACCCGAGACCCCGACGGCACCGTCCACGTCACCACACCCACCGGCCACACCTACACCGAACCCCCACCCTCGGTCTGGGAATAGCGAATCGGGTACCGAATTGGGTGACGGGCTCCAGTCAGGGCAACCGTGCGAAAGGCGCTCTGCCCGCGCACTCTTTCTCACCCGAGAACATCCGGCTTGTCGAGCAGCTCGATGATCTCCCGAACGGCAACGCGCCCTGCGCGGTTGGCACCGATGGTGCTCGCTGAGGGTCCGTAACCGACGAGATGAATCCGGGGATCCTTCAACACCCGGGTGCCGTCCATGACTATGCCGCCACCCGGCTCGCGAAAGCGCATCGGCGCCAAGTGGTCGAGGGCTGCCCGAAAGCCGGTGCACCAGAGGATGACGTCCGCCTTCAGCTCCCGGCCGTCGGGCCAGCGCACTCCGTCAGGGGTGATCTCGGAGAACATCGGCTTCCGGTCGAGCACCCCTCGCTTGGCCGCGTCCCGCAACGCGGGAGTCCACGGCAGCCCGGTCACGCTCACGACGCTCTGAGGCGGCAGCCCCGCCCTCACTCGCTCGTCCACCATCGCCACGGCCTCGCGGCCGCGGTCCGGGGTGAACTCGTCATCCCGGAAGACCGGAGGCCGTCGGGTCACCCAGGTCGTCTCGGCCACTCGCGAGATCTCGTCGAGCAGTTGCACGGCGGAGATGCCGCCTCCCACCACGACCACGTGCTTGCCTGCGAACTCCTCGGCCGACTTGTAGTCGGCCGTGTGCAGCTGCCGACCCCGGAACGTGTGCTGTCCCGGGTAGAGCGGCCAGAACGGCTTTGACCAGGTTCCGGTGGCGTTGACGAGGGCCCGGATCGACCAGGTCCAGGCGTCTGACTCCACCACCAGCCGCTCTCCCGAACCAGGGCGAACCGACTTCACGCGCACCGGCCGCAGGATCTCCAGATCCATCTGCTTCTCGTAGTCGGCGAAGTACGTCGGCACGGCCTCCTGCGCCGGCTCACACGCACCCATCTCGGGCTGTTCCATGCCGGGCAGGTCGCTGATCCCGTTGACCGTGTCCATCCGCAGCGATCGCCAACGGTGGCGCCATGCACCACCGGGCCCACGCTCCCCGTCGACCACCAGGTAGGTCCGCGACGCGGGCCGCCCCTCCGGCACATCAACCTCCAGCCTGGCCCAAGGCCGGGGCGAGGGCTGCACCTCGGAACCACCCTGCGAGCGGGCCTCGGACCGGAAGGGCACGAAACCGCGGCGCCTCAAGTGGTAGGCGCTGGAGAGGCCCGCCTGCCCGGCTCCGATGACGAGAACGTCCGGGCCGCTCAGCTCACGACCCGTCTCATCACCCCGCCGCCCGGACACGTTCGGCACAACGAGGCGCATCGGCAGGACCTTCCCTGCCGGGGAGCGTCACTGGCGCCTGGATCGTGCATCCCGAGGGCGGGAGACTCGTTGTCGACACCTTTGCCAGTCCGGTACCTCAGGTCGTCACGCCCGGGCCGGGTCGGAACCTGGACGCCGCCAAGCCGATCGTCGTGGACCTTCCAGCAGTCGAGGTGGTCACCTTCGTTGACGACAAGGACGCCGGCACGCAGGTCTGCACGGCGTCTGCGGCAGGCGGCGGGGCCGTCAGCGCGCCGAATCCGGGACCTGCGGTTACCGTTTGCCCGTCCGATAACCCGAACGGCCTCATCGAGCCGAGCTGCACGGATCGTTGGTGATCACATGAAGCCCGAGGCCACGCTGCTGCGCCACTGCGAGGCTGGCACGGGCACCGACCCTCGGCAAGCCGTCGAGGAGTTGCTCGCCCGCACCACCGCCGAGGAACAAGCCGCACTCGCCACGGCCCTGCGCCGCGGAGCCACGTGGAACGAGGCGATGAGCTTCTTGGAGCAGGTGCGGCGCGACGCCACGTCGATGCCTGACAACGTCTACCAGCGAGCCCTCACCCTGTACGGGGACTCGACGGTCCTCGACTGGAAGGAGTGCATGGACGTGGCGCCGGCCCTCACCTACCGACCGCAGGGGCTCCCTACGCAGGCTCGATGACGCCGTAGTTGCCGTCGTAGCGGCGGTACACCACGCGGCCGCGGCCCGTCGCCCGGTCCGTGTAGAAGACGAAGCGCTCACCACCGACGTCGAGGCGCTCACGTGCCTGCGCCTCGTCGAGAACCGGCGGGGCGTCGTCCCCGGTCCCGATCAGTCCGTACCCACCGTCCGGCCGGGCGTACACCAACGCGTCGCGCCCCGACTCCTCGTCCACGAACAGCAGGAAGTCGTGCCCGAGGGCGTCCATGTCGAAGGCCGCCTCGTCCGAGGTGGTCGGCTTGATGGCGAAGGTCTTGCGCCGGACGATCTCCCGCTCCTCGACCGGCAGCGGCGCGTAGTGGCGCCTCTGGCCGAGCATCCCGTGCCGCCACTGCCCGGGTCGCTCGAGCCCGAGCCAGCGCGACCGCTGATCCCACTTGTCGATGAGTGCCGTGATTCGCCGGCGCAGGAGGTCGACGACGTC
>JASBSH010000262.1 GCA_030149025.1 Actinomycetales bacterium
GCTCCGGCATCAAACCTCCCGTGCCAGTGTCTCGTTAGTTGGCGTCCACCGGTGCGTGGTGGCGGGCGTCATCTGGTAGCGCGCCGGCGGATGCGGGCGGCGCGATCTCTGGTGGGTTCCCGTGGTGTCGATCGGGTTTGACACCACGGAAACCCACCAGAGGTTGCGAGCGGCGTTATGCCCAGAACAGGGCGCGGTCCGGGTGCTCGAGCACCGCGCCGATGTCGGCGAGGAACCGCGACCCGAGGTCACCGTCGATCAGCCGGTGATCGAACGACAGCCCGAGCGTCGTCACCCACCGCGGCTTCACCTTGCCCTTGTGCACCCACGGCTGCTTTCGCACGGCACCGAACGCGAGGATCGCCGACTCACCGGGCGGCAGGATCGGCGTCCCGGTGTCGACCCCGAACACACCCACGTTGGTGATCGAGATCGTGCCCCCGAGCATCTCGTCCGGCTGCGTCTTGCCCTCGCGAGCCCTCGACGTCAGCTCTCCCAGCGCATCTGCAAGCTCACGCAGCGAAAGGGACTGCGCCTCCTTGATGTTCGGCACGACCAGCCCCCGCGGAGTGGCCGCAGCGATGCCGAGGTTCACGTAGTGCTTGACCACGATCTCCTGCGCGGCGTCGTCCCAGGTGGCGTTGATCTGCGGGTTGCGCTTCACCGCCAGGACCAGCGCCTTCGCCACGATCAGCAAGGGCGACACCTTGACGCCGGCGAACTCGCGGTCCTCCCGCAGCCGGTCGACCAGCCGCATCGTCCGGGTCACGTCGACAGTGAGGAACTCCGTGACGTGCGGGGCGGTGAACGCGCTCGACGACACCGCCCGCGCGGTCGCCTTGCGCACGCTCCTGATCGGCACCCGCGTCTCGCGCTGGCTCCCACCAACGTGGACGCCGTCACGCACTTCCGGCGCACCGGCACCGGCCGGCGCCGGTGCGGCTGCGCCCTCGCCCGCTGCGGTCAGAACGTCGTCGCGCGTCACCGTGCCCCGGGGACCGGTCGGGGTGATGGACGCGAGGTCCACGCCCAGGTCCTTCGCGAGCTTGCGCACCGGTGGTTTCGCCAGTGCGCGACCGGGCGACACCAGCGTGGTCGCCGGGACACTACCCACCTCCGGGAGCGCGCCCGTGCCCCCGTCGCCCTGCCCGGCAACCGGTTTCACCGGCTGTGGCGGTCGCGGCGGCGCGACGGGCTGGCTGACGCTGCGCCCTGTCGAGAACGCCTCGTGCAGGTCGGCGGATGTCGCCTTCGGTTCACGCCCCTTGCGGGGACGACGCTTGCCGCTGGCTGCCCGCGGCCCGTACCCGACGAGCGTCTTCGGCCCCTCGGCGGGGCCGCCGATCATGCCGGGCTCGACCGGTTCGTCCGGTGCCGGCGTCCTCACCTCGGACGGTGAGTCGGGCACGGTCGCCGCCGCAGCCGGCGGCGTGACGGACTCGGCGCTCGGCTGGGCCGTCTCCGCCGTGGGGGCACCCGAACCGGCACCCGACCCGCCGGCCTGCGTGCCGACGTC
>JASBSH010000263.1 GCA_030149025.1 Actinomycetales bacterium
GCTTCGAGCGCCTCCATCGCCTCACGCATCTCGGAGCGGCGGCGGCGTAGCTCGTCGAGGCGCTGGTCCTCGAGCACCTGGTCGGGAAGCTCTGGCACTGTCATCGCACCTCCCGCGCTCGGTGCGGTCAACGGTAGCGCCGGCTTGTGGGGTTCGTTGCCGGTAGTTCGCCGAATCTTCATCGTCTGCCCGGATGAACCACCTTGGCGCGGCGCTTGGATATGAATATACCTACCCCCGGTACAGTAAGTGTGAACACTCCGGGGCAGACGTTCGCCCCGAGGAACGGAGAAGCGATGAATTTTGCGGCCTACCGCGTGCGCGGCCTGGTCTGCGAGGCGTGTATGGCTGACGTGATGGAGAAGGTGCGGGCGGTTCCGGGCGTGTCCTACGTGGCCGTGGATCTCGTCGCCGGCGGCGTCTCGCGCCTGACGGTGTCTTCATCCGTGCACGTAGGGACGGACACCGTGCGAGACGCCATCCGGCGTAGCGGTTTTGACTTCGCCACTGGGTGGCCCTGGCTGCGCCGCTTCACCGCTCGGCCCGTCCCAGACGTCGCCCAGGTTCCAGCCATGGACCCCGTGGTGGAGGTCGGGCGCGACGAAGAAGAGATGGAGGAAGACATGTCCCAGAAGGTCACCGACCCGGTGTGCGGGATGAGCATCGACACCACGTCCGCAGTGGGGAGCGCTGAGTATCAGGGCAAGACCTACCGCTTCTGCTCCAGCCACTGCGCGGAGAGCTTCAAGGCGGATCCCGCCAGGTACGCCGGCACGGTGGCGCAGTAGCCGCGCACACCGCTCGACCGTCCGGCCATGGCGGGCGGACGAGCGTCACGGCACCACCCCTAGCTAGGAGGAGCTAGGAGCGGCCCCACTGACACGCGCTTGACCAAGGGGTGCCGGGCCTGAAGGAATGGAACGACACCCGCACGCGAGCAGACCACAGAAGCAGAACTCCGGAGGTCAGCATGAACATTCAGGTCGCCGTCAACGGCTACGGCGTGATCGGCAAGCGGGTTGCCGACGCCGTGCGCGTTATGCCCGACATGGATCTGGTCGGCGTCGCGGACGTCGCCACGGACTGGCGCATCCGCACCGCCGTGGGGCTCGGTATCGACGTCTACGCCGCCACCGAACCGGCACGCACAGCGATGGGTGAAGCCGGCGTGCCAGTGAGCGGGTCGTTGCCCGAGCTGCTCGAGCGGGTCCACGTCGTGGTGGACACGACCCCCAAGAAGGTCGCTGCCACCAACCTGCCCACGTACAAGGCGGCCGGAGTCAAGGTGGTGCTGCAGGGAGGGGAGTCCCACGCCACAACCGGTCACTCGTTCGTCGCCCAGGCAAACTACGCCACCGCCTTGGGCCGTGACATGACGCGGGTGGTCTCCTGCAACACCACCAGCATCGTGCGGGTGCTCGGTGCGCTGCAGGACGCCGAGCTGCTCGCCCGTGGACGCGGGGTGCTGATCCGGCGCGACCGACCCATGGGAGTCCCACGAGGGCGGGATCATGAACACGATGGTCCCGGAGGCGTCCATCCCTTCCCATCAGGGGCCGGACGCCAAGACGGTGCGCCCCGAGCTGGACGTGGTGACAATCGCGGCCAAGGCTGCCCACACCCAGACTCACAACCACTTCTGGACGTTGCAGCTGACCCGCCCGGTCTCTCGGGAGGAGGTCCTCGCTGCGCTGGGGGCGGCGCCTCGCATCGCGTTCATCCGGATGGCGGACGGGCTGACCGCGCTCAACACGACCGTGGAGCTCATGCGGGACCTCGCCCGGCCGCGTGGCGACATGTGGGAGGTCGCCCTGTGGGAGGACGTGCTCAGCGTGGAGGGGGACGAGGCCTACCTGACGTACCAGGTGGGCAACGAGGCCATCGTCGTGCCGGAGACCGTCGATGCCATTCGTGCCCTCAGCGGCGCGGTGACCGACGGTGCGACGTCCATCGCGATGACCGACGAGGTTCTCGGCGTACGGCAGGCCTTCTTGCCGGCCGTGGTCCACGCGTAACACGCAGTGATTCACACATCATGGCTCGGATCATTCGGGCAGACCAACTGGCGGATGCCTTCGAGGCCCACGAGCCGGAGCCCAGTGATGAAGGCCGCGCCTCGAGTCTGATGGCCCTCCGGTTCGCGGTGCGTCGCCGTGCAGCGGCAGACCGAGAGGTTCTGGATGCCGTCGCCGATGCCCGGAAGGAAGGCATCAGCTGGGCGGGCATCGGTGCGGCGCTGGGAACCAGCGGGGAGGCGGCGCGGCAGCGTAACGGTGCGCTGATCGCTGGCTGACCGCAGACAGAAGATCGCTGCGGGAAGTGCGTGTCGCCGTCCGTATTTCCCTGCCCCGGTCCTCCGGCGTCCTTCCGAACCCGACGATGAGGTCGGCGGTGTAACGAGTCGTCGCACGAGCGCGGAGACGCCTTCAGCTCCTGCTTGATCAAGAGCGCTTCGAGAAGCTCCAGGCCGAAGCGTCACGAACTCACCGGAGTGTGGCAGCCGTGATACGAGAGGCCATCGACTTCCGTTTCTCCGCAGATACTTCGGCGCGGATCGCGGCGGGTCGTCGCCTGCTTGGCTCCAGCGGCCGACCCGAGGGTGCCGAGCCCGACTGGACGGAAAGCAAGACGGCCGTGCTCGATGAGATGGACCACGAGTCGGCGTGACGCCGCGCCCGCTTTTCGTCGACACGTCGGTTTTCGCCTACAGACGCCGTGCACACCGCGACGGCTCTCCGCGCCCGGGTTGAGGCGGGTCAGCCCGCACGAGGCGCTTCCGTGACGAAAACGTTGAGCAGTCAAAAGGGCGCGTGTCGTCGTCCGGATGATGCTCTTCTCAAAGCTCGACGATGAGGTCCGCGCTGCCACGAGTCGCCGTCACGAGCGCCGCGTTCGCCTCGTCGGACCGGAGGACCCATTCCGTCGCGGCGGCAGGACCCTTGCCGAATTCCACATGCCGGCTGACGAGGCGCGGGATCCGTACATCGTCGGGCAGGTCGATGTACCAGACCTCCTTGAGTGTCTGGCGTACCCGCAGCCAGGGTTCGTCGTTCAGCAGCAGGTAGTTGCCCTCGGTGAGAACGAGCCTGACCTCGGGCGGCACGGCGATGGCGGCGGCGATGGGCTGCTCCAGGTCACGCTCGAACCCCGGGACGTAGACCGTCTCTTCGGTGTCGTCGAGGATCCGCGCCAGGGCCGCACGGTATCCGGCCACGTCGAACGTCTCCGGGGCGCCCTTGCGATCGCGAAGTCCCAGACTGTCGAGCTGCACGTCGGCGAGGTGAAAGCCGTCCATCGGCACGTGGGCGACCCAGGTGTCAGCCGCACCGGGCGGCGGGGCAGCACGAAGCGCCGCGAGCAAATCCTGGACGAGCGTCGTCTTGCCAGCACCGGGTGGTCCCGTGACGCCGAGGATCGACCGGCCCTCGACCGGGGTGAGGGCGCGGGCGCGGTCGGCCAGTTCGGCCAGATCCGGCTTCATGCGTCTGCAGGGCTATGAGCGACGGATGGCGAACACGCGCAGGTGCGGACCCGGGCGCAGCGGCACGCCGAGCTGATGAAGTAGCGCATGGACCACCTCCTCGACCACGCCGTCACCGGGCACGTGACTGCGTCACAGACCCACGTCCGCAACCCTAGGACGACGTCCGGCCCAGGAATGGAGCGAAGGTGCGGCTCGCCGTCCCCGACCAGACCGGTACGGCATCACGGCCCGGCGCCCGGCCGTTGGACAGGCGGCGTCAGCGTGGCTAGGTTCGTGCCTGACCCCCGGGGAGCGCAGAGCGCTGAGAGTGCGGAGATTCCGCAGACCCGTACACCTGATCCGGTTCGTACCGGCGTAGGGAGCAGGGCACCCGTCGTGGCGACGGCGGGTCTCGACGTACCCGCGGGCCCGAGAGAGGGACCGTGATGAACACATCGACCACCCGACCGGCCCGATCGGCCGGTGCCGCAGGGCCCACACCGGCCGAGCTCGGGATCGGCATGCGATTCAGCATCCACCCGCACACCGACGACTTCGTGGAGGTCATCCTCGGTGCACTTGCCGACGTGGAGCAGGCCGGGCTGACCAAGGACCTGGTGATCGAGACCGACGAGGTCAGCACCTACGTAGGCGTCAGGACCGCCCCGGCCGAGCAGCGTCTTGCGGCCTACCTGAGCGCCGTCATCACGGCGGCGACACGCCGCTCGGGCGGCGGCCACGTCGTAGCGCACGTGCTGTTGTCCCGCGGCTGCCCCGGCGAGGTCGCGTGCGACCTGTCCGTCACCGGACTGCCCGACCCCGACCCGGTCGCCCTGGAGCGCACCGGGATCCGCGCCGCCGCCCAGTGGTCGCTGTACCCGCTCCTCGACGCCGGGGACGGCGGCGGTAGGCCGGACCACATGGCCCATATCGAGACCGCCATCGCCGCCGCACGCGACCGCGGCACCGCGGCCGCCGCCGCGCACTACGCCACCAAGCTCACCGGCGACGTCGCAGACGTGCTGGCCACCGCCGTGGATGCATGGGCCCAGGTCGGGGCCCGGGTGCCGCACGTGGTCACTCACCTGACCATCTCGGTCGGCTCACCCACCCAGGCCGGGAACTGACGATGGCGGTAGGCAAAGAGGCCACATCGACCGGCCGCCGGGAGTGGGCCATGAAGGACCTTGTCCTCATGGTGGTGCTCGGCGTGGTGTTCGGGTTCGTCTACTGGGCGCTGGTCCAGGCGTGGAACGGTCTCAGCATCCTCATGGGCCCGGCCGGTGACCTGTCCCAGCACATCCTGCTCGGCGGGTGGCTGATCGTCGCGCCGATCGCCATCGCGATCATCCGCCGACCCTTCGCCGGCATCGCGGCCGAGATCATCGCCTCGGTCGTCGAGGTCATCTTCCTCGGCTCGCCGGTCGGACCGTTGCTGATCGTGGCGGCAGCCATCCAGGGCGCCGGCAGTGAGCTGCCGTTCGCGCTGACCCGGTACCGCCGCTTCGGGTGGGGCGTCTTCGCGCTCTCCGGCCTCCTCGGGGCGGGACTCGTGTTCTTCTACTCCGCGTTCCGCTCGGGCTGGTACGGGCAGGACATCTTCGCCCTCCGGTTCGTGATGCAGTCCATCTCCGGGATCGTCCTGGGCGGGCTGCTCGCCAAGGTGCTCGTCGACGCCCTGGCCCGCACCGGCGTCGTGGACAACTTCGCCATCGGCCGTGCCACCGGGCGATGACCACGAGAGCGGAACAGGCCGGGGCAGTAGAGCTCACCGGCGTCAGCGTCACCTTCCCACGGCGCGCCGCGCCCGTGCTCCGCGACGTCTCGCTGCGGCTCGCGCCAGGAGAGCAGGTCGTGGTCCTCGGGGCGTCCGGGTCCGGCAAGTCGACGGTGCTGCACACCATCACCGGCGTCATCCCGCACACCGTCCACGCCGAGGTGACCGGTCAGGTCACCGTGGCCGGGACGATGACGCAGGAGACCCCCGTCGTGGAACGTTCCCGGTACCTGGGGGTGGTCGCGCAGGACCCGTCCTCTGCGGTGTGCCTGCCCGACGTCGAGCAGGAACTGGCGCTGCCGCTGGAGAACCACGCGGTGGATCCGGCCACCATCGACGCCAAGATCACCGGGGTCCTTGAGGTCGTCGGCGCGGCGCACCTGCGCACCCGGGCGACGGCGGCGCTGTCGGGAGGCGAGTCCCAGCGGGTGGCGCTCGCGGCCGCGCTTGTCACCGAGCCGGAGGTGCTGCTGCTCGATGAGCCCACCTCCATGCTCGACCCCGACGGCGTCGCAGCGGTCCGGGGTGCGCTCACCCAGGCGGTGGCGCGGTACCGCCCCGCTGTGGTGCTCGTGGAACATCGGCTCGATGAATGGGCCGGCGCCGACGGTACGGCGGCGCTTCCGTCCCGGGCAGTCGTGCTCGACGAGAGCGGGGCCGTCCTCGCCGACGGCCCGACCGGCGTCGTCCTGCGCGACCACGCCCGACGGCTGCACGCTGCCGGGTGCTGGCTGCCGCTGGACGCCGAGCTGCGCGCCCTGACAGGCGCCGACGGCGGCCTGACCAACCCGGCGAACGTCGCATACCTGCAGTCCCTGACCGACACCGAGTGGGTGGCCGACGAGCCGCAGGGTGAGCCGCTCCTGGTTGCCCGCGGCTTGGCCGTCACCCGCGACCAGTCTCCCCGGCGGCGCCGGGGCGATCCGGAGCCCGCGCCGCTGCTCACCGGCGTCGACCTGACCGTGCGGCCCGGCGAGATCGTCGCGATCCTCGGCGCGAACGGCGTCGGGAAGTCCACGCTCCTGCTCACCCTCGCCGGGCTGCTGCCGCCGTGGGCGGGCACTGTCGACGGACCCCGCCCCGGTCTGGTGTTCCAGAACGCCGAGCATCAGTTCGTCGCCACCACGGTCCGGGCCGAGATCGCCCACGGCCCGCTCCCAGGCCGCGCCGAGGAGGTCGTGACCCGTCAGCTTGAGCGTCATCGACTGGCCCACCTTGCCGATCAGAACCCGTTCCGGCTCTCCGGTGGGGAGAAGCGACGGCTCAGCCTGGCCGCGATGCTTGCCCATGACCGGCCCGTGCTCCTCGCCGACGAGCCGACCCTCGGCCTGGACCGCCGTGACGCCGTCGCCACCGCCGAGACGCTCCGCAACGTCGCCGACAGCGGGGGAGCGGTGGTGCTGGTCAGCCACGACGTGCGCACCGTCGCGGCGCTCGCCGACCGGGTCGTGGTCCTTGGCGACGGCTATGTGCTCGCCGACGGCACGCCGGCGGAGGTCCTGCGTGACCACGCCGTTCTCGACCGCGCGAGGTTGCGGCTCCCGGCGCTGGTGTCCTGGCTGCTCACGCGTCAGCCGCAGAGCCTGCGCACGGTCCTGCGCCGTCTCGACGACGCCGTCCGCACGGCGTCGTCGGATCGAAATGTCCCTACGACTGCCGGCTCTGGGGCTCAGGAACAGGGGGTCCTCCGGTGAGCACGCGGACCGGCGCACCCCCGACCGACTCGCCCCTGGCTCGGCGCAACCCGACCGTCAAGCTCGGGCTCCTGATTGCCGTCTCGCTCGCCGCCGTCCTGATCCTGGACCCGGTGACCCCCAGCGTGCTGTACGTCCTGGCCCTGGTCGCCGTCACCGCCACCGTGCGCGTCCCCGCCCGAGACCTGGTCCTGGCGCACGTGCCCTTCGTGCTCTTCGCCACCGGGGTACTCGTGGTCAACGCGCTCGCCCGCCCGGGGACGGTGCTCTGGCAGGCCGGCCCGCTGCGGGTCACGGTCGAAGGCCTCGAGATAGGTGGCGCGCTAGCGGCGCGCACCTTGCTCATCGGAGTCCTGGCCATCGGGTTCCTGCTGTCCACCGACGGCGTGGCCCTCATGACCAGCCTCCACCACAACGCCCGCCTCGGGCCGCGCATCACCTACGCCATCCTCGCGGGCTACCGCATGCTGCAGGAGATGCCACGTGAGTGGGCCACCATCCGCTTCGCGCACGCCGTCCGCGCTGACCCCCGCGAGAGTGGGAGTGCACCGCGCGGCCCGCGTCATCTCGCGGGCGTGATCTTTACCTTGCTGGTCGTGTCCGTCCGCAAGGGCGAACGCATGGCCCAGGCCCTCGAGTCCCGCGGCCTCGGCCTGGAGCCACGCACCACTTGGCGGCCCGTGCACGTCACCCGCGCCGACTGGCTCATGGTCGTGGGCGTGGTCGCCGCCGTCGCCCTCGTGCTCCTCGTCAGCGGGATGCTCGGTCAGCTGGAGGGACCAGGTGCGCTCTTCCGCTGACATCCCGTTCGTCGCCATGGCCAACCCGCCGACCAACCAACGGGCCACCCTGCCGGCGGCAACTACGTCAAACCGGTCACACGAACGCGCCCGACGCCGTACCGTCGCATCGTCACGCCCGACGGCCGGGCGGATGGCGTCGTATCGAAGGAGACGTGATGGGGTACGTCGAAGGCGGGCACCGACGAATCGATCGGTTGCTGCAGCCTGACGCATTGGCCCACCTGGCGGAGCTCGGCAACGTCGAGCTGCTGATCCTTCGCGATGAGGCACTGGCCGAGGAGACCGAGCAGTCCTACGTCCGCAAGCTGGTGCAGGGACGGCTCGACCTGCTGCGCCGCGAGCGGGACCGTCGCGCCGGACGCGTCCACGACACCCTCGATCCCGCTCCCGCGCATGACGACGCCCAGCTTGCCCGGTCCCTCGGGCAGGTGCTCGCGCACGCGGTCGCCCACGACCACCCTGCCGCCGTCCCGGACGCACAAGTGGAGGTACGCGAGTGGCGCCGGGGGCCCGAACGCGCCGCGACCGACGTCCGGGTCAGCGACTTCCACCATCTGGACGACGTCACGCTCGATGCCACGGTCAGTCGCCTTTCCGTGTTCGAACGCGAGATCTCGCAGTGCCGGCACCAGGTGCAGTACGCCCTCGACGTGATCGCCGCGGAGGTGACCAGCCGCGTCGAGGCCGGGGTGCTGTCCGCGGACGACCTGCCGTCGGGGATCTGACCGCCATCGTCCTGATCTGTTTGTGATCTTGCAGTTCTGCAGATTGATCAGTGCCCCGGTCAGGTCTCGCCGCCGATGTCCACCTCGAGTGTGCCTCGAAGACAAGGTCCGAGCTGTGCTGACGGTGCCGGACAAGCTCGGTCCAGGCCGCGCCGGCGCCGTGCACTGGGCGAGCGCGGCTTCCAGTGCCTGCATGGCCTCGCGCATCTCCGAGCGGCGGCGCCGTAGCTCCTCGAGCCTTTGGTCCTCGAGCACCGGGTCGGGCAGTTGTGCCTCTGTCATGGCGCGTCCTGCGCTCGCTGGCCACAACGGTAGCGACCGGTGGGATGCTGGGCGCCATGTCGCGTGACGTCGCAAGGGCCCTGGACGTCGACCTGACCGTGCCGATCTTCGCGGCGCCGATGGCCGGTGGGCCGTCCACGCCTGCCCTCGTGCGCGCCGTCACCGAGGCGGGCGGTCTCGGGTTCCTGGCCGCCGGGTACAAGTCGGTCGACGCTACGCGCGCCGAGATCTATCAGCTGCGCCGCGGCGGCCGGTCGGCCGGTGCGTTCGGCGTGAACCTGTTCGTGCCGCAGCCGCGCAACACGATGACACCCCAGCTGGCCCGGTACATCGACGAGATGCGCGAAGAGGCCGAGCGGTACGGCGTCGAGCTGCCGGAGCCGGACTTCCACGACGACGACGCCTGGGACGGCAAGGTGGAGGCGCTGCTCGCCGATCCCGTCCCGGTTGTGTCGTTCACGTTCGGCCTGCCGGAACGTTCCGTCGTCGACGCCCTGCACCGGGTCGGCACCCGGCTCGTCGCGACGGTGACCACGCCGGACGAGGCGTGCGCCGCTGCCGCAGTGAAGGCCGACGCGTTGTGCGTCCAGGGTCCGGAGGCTGGCGGCCATCGTGGCACCCATGACCCGTACGCCGAGCCGGACAAGCGGTCACTGCTCGAGCTGGTGCCTGAGGTCAAGGCCGTGACCGATCTTCCGCTGATCGCGGCCGGCGGCATCTCGACCGCAGACGCAGCCGCGGCGGTGCTGGCGGCCGGGGCGGACGCCGTCCAGCTCGGCACCGCCTACCTTCGCTCGCCTGAATCCGGTGCGAACGCCGTCCACAAAGGCGCGCTCGCTGATCCTGCGTTCACCGGGACCGCCGTCACCCGCGCCTTCTCGGGCCGGTGGGCACGCGGCTTGCGAAACCGGTTCATCGACCAGCACAGCGGGACCGCACCTGCGGCTTACCCGCAAGTGAACCAGCTCGTCGCACCGATCAGGAGGGCAGCGGCTGCTCAGGGCGATCCTCACGCCATGGCCTTGTGGGCCGGCGCCGGGTACCGCCATGCGCTTGACGACTCAGCGGCCGCGCTGACCGACCGGTTCGCCTGGGGCGCTGGGTGATCACACAGGGGAGGGTCCGTGGTCCCCGCGCCCCCCCCGACCACCCGTTCTGTGCGACGTTCGGTGTTCGACACGCCGGCGTGTCGCTCCTGGGACGTCGCACTCGTCCACCGACGGGAGGGAGAGAAGCCTCCGGCTGGAACTGCATGATCACGCCGGGGTGCGGGGCTGGACGTGCATGATCACGCCGGGGTGCGCCGCAGGCGGACCGCGCGGTAGGTGATCCCGACGGCGAACACCGCCAGACCGGCGAGCACCGCCTCAATCGGCAGCGTCACGACGAGCACCGCACAGCCGACCGCCCCGAGGACCGACAGCGCCTTCGGGTACCGGCGGTGACCGGCGTCCTGGGTGAACGCCGACAGGTTCGCGATGAGGTAGTACGTCAGCACGCCGAACGACGAGAACCCAATGGCCCCACGCAGATCCACCGTCAGCACGAGCAGCACGACCACCGCGGCCAGGGCGATCTCGGCATGGTGCGGCACCCGGAACCGCGGATGTACCGCCGCCAGCCAACCAGGCAGATCGCCGTTGCGTCCCATGGCAAGTGCGGTGCGGCCGACGCCCGCGATCAGCGCCAGCAACGCGCCGAGGGAAGCTAAAGCCGCACCGACGCGCACGACCGGCGTGACGGCGTCCCAGGTTCCGGACTGGACGGCGACAGCGAGCGGGTCGGCGGCGGCGGCGATCCGGTCAGGACCGAGCGTCAGGAGCAGCGTGACGGCGACCGTCGCGTAGACGACCACGGCGATGGCCAGGGCGATCGTGATCGCCCGGGGGATCGTGCGGGCGGGGTCGCGGACCTCCTCACCCATGGTCGCGAGGCGCGCGTACCCGGCGAAAGCGAAGAAGAGCAGCCCGGCCGACTGCAGGATCCCCAACGGCGATGCCTGGACGTCGACACGCAGGCTGGCGAGGTCGGGTGCGGTTCCGCCGAGCGCGGCCACGACGACGATGGTCAGGGAGATCAGCGAGACGGTGACGATGATCCGGGTCAGGCCGGCAGTGCGCGTGACTCCGCGGTAGTTGACGACGGCCAGCACGATGACCGCTGCAGCCGCCGTGAACCGTTGGTACTCAAGGGGAGTGGTGTAGGCGGCGAAGGTGAGCGCCATGGCGGCGCAGCTCGCCGTCTTGCCGATGACGAAGCCCCAGCCGGCGATGAAGCCGGGCCACTGGCCGAGGCGCTCCCGGCCGTAGACGTACGTGCCGCCCGAGGTGGGGTACTGGGCGGCGAGCTGCGCCGACGACGTCGCGTTGCAGTAGGCGACGAGGGCGGCGAGGGCGAGTCCGATGAGCAGGGCGCTGCCGGCGGCTTCGGCTGCAGGGGTGAACGCGGCGAAGACTCCGGCACCGACCATCGAGCCGAGGCCGATGACGACGGCGTCGGTGGTGCCGAGGGCGCGG
>JASBSH010000266.1 GCA_030149025.1 Actinomycetales bacterium
TTGAACCACTTGACGGTTCCCTGAGCCATACCTACTCCTGTATCCACTTGCTGTGTCGGCCCGCCACGCAGGCCGGGTCTCACACTCGCGAGGTCCGCGATGGTCCAACGTGCGGGCCGTCCGTGCTGGTCGTGCAGGAGGGGCGTGCTCATCGAACTGTTCGACCGCGGGCAACCTTAGCGGTGATCATGCCCGCGTGGCGAAGCAATCGAGGAGGAACGTGGATCGACTGAGCACCTGCTCGGCGAGGGCGCGGCGCCTACGCCGCTTCGTAAACGCGTTCACGTTGGCGACCCCGCTGGGACTGGCGCTGGCCCGCTACGGCCGCGCTGTCGTCGTCCAGGGTCCGGACGGGCTGCTGCTCGCGACCAACTACCGCGGCTTCGTGCCGGCCCCGCGGGCACCGGCGGTGACGGTCGGCAACGTGGTGCTGCTGCGGATGAGCGCTGAGCAGGCCTACCGGCGGCCGGGTCTGCTGGAGCACGAGTCCCGCCATGCGACGCAGTGGGCGTGCTGGCTCGGGCCGCTGGGTTTCCTGCCGGCGTACGGGCTCGCCAGCCTGTGGTCGCTCCTGCGGGCGGGCAACGCCGCCACCCGCAACGTGTTCGAGGTCCGTGCGGGTCTGGCCGACGGCGGCTATGCGCCGCATCCGGAGGCTCAGCCCGAGTAGTCAGCCCGAAGTAGTCAGCCCGAGTAGTCAGTGCCGAGCACGACGGTGATCGAGTCGCCGATCGCGGCGTTCTCCTGCACGTGCACCCCGCCGAGCTGAGTCGCGATCTTCTGGGCGGTGGCCTCCAGGTCGGGGCTGGCGTAGAAGACCGTGGTCGGGATGGGCCCGTCGCGGTAGTTGTCGGTGCGACTGACGGTCCAGCCGTCGGCACGCAGCGTCCGGGCGGCCAGCGCGGCCAGGCCGCGTGTCCTCGTGCCGTTGAGGACGACGACTGGCGCGTCCTGCTGGACCTGCGATCCGCTCGAGTCGCTGGACGGCGAGTCGCCGGTCTGGTCTGTCGGCTCACCGCTGCCGGTCGGCTCGGCCGACGGCGTGCTGGACGACGACCCGCCGGCACCCGAGGTCGGCTCACCCGAGCCGGTGGGCGAGGGCGTGGCTGTCGCGGCCGGCGTCTGAAACCCGGCGACGGCGGCGGACTCGGGGTCCCGGCCGCCGACGAGGGTGGTGACCCCGAAGACCACGGCCACGACAACGACGAGCACGAGGACCACGGGCAGAGCGGCCAGGACAGGCGTCGGTTTGGCCCGATGCGCACCCCGGCGCCCGATGGACTGGTCAAGCCGGTCGAACTCGTCCGGCGGGAAGTGGTCGCTCATCGAGCGGCACGTTACGGGGTCAGACCTGGGTTCCGAGGCGCCGGGCCGATCGGGCACGTTGCCGACTGGCCCTCATCCGGCGCAGCCGTTTGACGAGCATCGGGTCGTGGGCCAGCGCCTGCGGGGAGTCCAGCAGCCCGTTGAGCACCTGGTAGTAGCGCGTGGCGGACATACCGAACAGCTCCCGGATCGCCTGCTCCTTGGCGCCTGCGTACTTCCACCACTGCCGCTCGAAGGCCAGGATCTCCTGGTCACGGGCCGTCAGTTCCTCGGTGCTGGTGCTGGTCACGTCACGGGCCTCGGCTGCGTTCATCTCCTGCTACTCATCCCCTGCTGTTCATCCGGTGAGTCATCGGGTGGCCGGTCCGGTCGTGTCGCGCGCCGGGCCGTTTCGACATCCGAGCCGTTCGACATCCGAGCCGTTCGACATCCGAGCCGTTCGACACCCGAGTCGTTGGACACGAAGCAACGACCCGCACGCCACTGTACGACCGAACCACATCGGTGTCATTCACCCACCCGGCCCACGCCCCCACGCGTGATCTTGCACTTCCGCAGAACTCCCGGTCGCTCCGGTCGAAGGGGACAGACTCCAGTCGACGGGCTCGGCGCCCTGTCGCCGGAGCAGCTCGTTCACGCGGCTGAACGGCCTCGACCCGAAGAACCCCCGGGACGCCGACAACGGGCTCGGGTGCGGACTGGCCACCACCGGCACGTCCCCCAGCAGCGGCCGCAGCTGCTGGGCGTCCCTGCCCCACAGCACCGCCACCAGCGGCAAGCCCCGATCCACGAGCCCCCGGATCGCCTGGTCCGTCACCTGTTCCCACCCGCGGCCCCGGTGCGAGCCCGGCTGGCCCGGCTGCACGGTCAACACCCGGTTGAGCAGGAGAACTCCCCGGCCCGCCCAGGGTGACAGGTCGCCGTTGGGCGGTGGCGGGCAGCCGACGTCCTGCGCCAGCTCGGTGAAGACGTTCTGCAGGCTGCGCGGCAGGGGCCTCACGGCCGGGTCGACCGAGAACGACAGCCCGACGGCGTGCCCCGGTGTCGGGTAGGGGTCCTGCCCGACGATCAGCACCCGGACGGCGTGCAGCGGGTGGGTGAACGCCCGCAGCACGTTCGGGCCCGCCGGCAGGTAGCCGCGGCCGGCCGCCAGCTCGGCCCGGAGCATCTCGCCCATCGACCGCACCACGTGCTCGACCGGCGCCAGCGCACGGGCCCAGCCGGGGTCCACCAGGTCGGCGAGCGCACGGGCTTCGGTGAACCGGGATTTCATGATCAGCGCAAGTGGGGTGGGGGGTGGGTCAGCGGGCGTACGGGTCGGCCACCGTGCCCGCACCCGCCGCGTCGTCCCACATGTAGACCTCACGCCCGCCGACGAAAACCCGCTGTGCCCGGCTCATCACGTCCAGGGGGTCGCCGGACCACAGGACGACGTCGGCGTCCTTGCCCGGTGCGAGGGAGCCGACGCGGTCGTCCAGGCCCATGATCCGGGCCGGGTTGATCGTGATGGCCCTCAACGCCTCGTCGCGATCCAGCCCCTCCTTCACCGCCAGGGTCGCCTGGTGCACGAGGAAGTTGATCGGCACCACCGGGTGGTCGGTCGTGATAGCGATCTGGACGCCGGCGCGCGCGAGCAGCCCCGGGTTGCGCAGGTGCCGGTTGCGGAGCTCGACCTTGGACCGGCTGGTGAACAACGGCCCGATGATCGCGGGGATGTTCTTGTCCGCCAGCACGTCGGCCAGCAGGTGCGCCTCGGTGGCATGGTTCACGATGAGCCGGTAACCGAACTCGTCGGCGAGGCGGATGGCGGTCGCGATGTCGTCCGCCCGGTGGGAGTGCTGGGACCACGGCAGCTCGCCGTCGAGCACGCGGACGAGCACTTCCAGCGTGAGATCGCGGTCGAACGGGTCACCGGCGGCCGCTGCCTTGTCCCGCTTGGCCCTGTAGTCCTGCGCCCTGGTCATGGCGTCCCGGATCACTGCGGCGACTCCCTGCCGGGTCGAGGGCAGCTTCTTCTGGTCGCCGTACACGCGCTTGGGGTTCTCGCCGAGGGCGCTCTTCACGCTCACCGGCTGGCGGATCAGCATCTCGTCCGCGATGCGCCCCCAGTACTTCACCGCGACCGTCTGACCGCCGACGGGGTTGCCCGAGCCGGGCTTCACCACCGCGGTTGTCACCCCACCGGACAGTGCGTCCCGGAACCCCTCGTCTGCCGGGTTGATCGCGTCCAGAGCGCGCATGCGGGCGCCGTTCGGGTCCGTCATCTCGTTCGTG
>JASBSH010000273.1 GCA_030149025.1 Actinomycetales bacterium
GGTTGCGGCAGCGGCTGCCCGAGGTCGTGCAGGTGCTCGGCCCCGGGTGGCTGCGCGACCGGCTGGACGCGCTGACCGAGGGGTGACGCGGTCGTCCGCTAGCGTTCGTGGTTCACGACGAGTAGGGGACGAAGTGATCACTGCGCAGAACCTGCGCAAGGTGTACGGCAACAAGGCGGCGGTCGACGGGCTGAGCTTCGAGGTGAGACCCGGTGCGGTGACCGGCTTCCTCGGCCCGAACGGTGCCGGCAAGTCGACCACCATGCGCCTGATGCTGGACCTCGACCATGGTGGCGGCGAGACGTTGTTCGACGGACGGCGCTTCCGGCAGATCCACCACCCGTTGCGCGAGATCGGCTCCGTCCTGGAGGCCAAGGCCTTTCACCCGACCCGCTCGGCCCGCAACCACCTGCGGATGCTCGCTGCGGCAAACGACATCCCGGCGCAGAGGTGCGACGACGTGCTCGAGATCGTCGGGCTGACGCAGGTGGCGAAGGGCAAGCCGAAGAGCTTCTCACTCGGTATGGGCCAGCGACTGGGTCTGGCGGCGGCGTTGCTCGGTGACCCGCACACGCTCATCCTCGACGAACCGGCGAACGGCCTCGACCCACAAGGGATTCACTGGCTGCGTGACTTCCTGAAGTCCTTCGCGGCCTCCGGGCGAACCGTCTTCGTGTCCAGCCACCTGCTGTCGGAGATGGCGCTCATGGCGGACGAGCTGGTCGTGATCGGCCGCGGCCGGATGATCGACAGCGGCCCAGTGCAGCAGTTCGTCGAGCGGTTCTCCACGGTGCAAGTCGTGGTGCGCAGCCCCCGGCTCGCCGAGCTGGTGGAGCTCCTGCGCGGTCCTGGCGTGACGGAGCAGCCCTCGGGTGACGGCGCAGCAATCCTGGACGGCGTCACGCGCGAGCAGGTCGGGGACCTCGCGGCCGCGCACGGCATCGCCCTGCACGAGCTGTCGACGAGGACGGCGTCGCTCGAGCAGGCCTTCCTGGAGGCGACCGGAGCGGCCAGCGAGTACCGGGCCAGCGCTGTGGGGGAGGGGGTGCACTCATGAGGGACGCACTCCGGTTCGAGTGGGTGCGCCTGACCACGGTGCGCTCCACCTACTGGCTGCTCGGGATGGCGGTGCTGTTCCCCGCTCTTCTGACGCTGCTGATCGGCCTTGTCACGCGTAACGAGGACGTCACCCCGGAACTGCTGGCGGGGCTCATCACCAGCGGGGTGGCGTTCTTCCCGCTGCCGCTGCCCGCCGTGCTGCTCGGGATCCTCGGTGTGCTGGCTGTGGGGCATGAGTACCGGCACGGGACGATGCGGCCCGCCCTGACCGCACTGCCGAACCGGAGCGCGCTGGCGGCGGCGAAGCTGATCGTCATCGCTGCCACCTCGTTGGTCACGGCGCTGGTGATCCTGCTGGTGGACTACGCGCTGATCGCCCTGATCCACGGAGTGCCGGACTTCGGCGGCGCCGCGGTCGCGTCGTTCGCCGGGTTCGTCGTCCTGCTCGTGCTGTGGGGGGTGCTCGGGGTGGAGGCCACCCTGCTGACCCGCCTGACAGCGCTGGTGCTGCCGTTGTTGTTCGTCCTGCCGCTGGTCATCGAGCCGGTGCTCCGGGGCCTGCCGTTCCTGATCCCTGCGCTGGAGCCGCTGCAGCCGGCGTCCCGCTTCCTGCCGTTCACCGCAGGTGCGCAACTCGCTCAGCCGATGGACCTGGCGGCAGTCGCCGACGAGTTCGGTAGCGCCGGACCGCAGCCGCTGAGCCGGGCCGCCAACGGAGCCGTGTTCGCGGCGTTCATCGCGCTCGTGCTCGCACCGGCGTGGTTGCTGTTCGAGAAGCGCGACGCGTGAGGGCAGACAAACCTGCGTGACGCCGTCCGGCGCTGGCTCTCGGGCGGGCAGCGAACGACGAGGGCCGGTCCCTTTCGGGACCGGCCCTCGTACCGTGGTGCGCCGAGCCGGGAGCGCCTCTCGGCGCGTGGCCGCTCGTAGCGGCTAAAGGTGGAGCCCGGGGCTACCGCGACTCGACGCACGAAAAAGCGTAACCGGCGAGGCGCCCCAGATGTTTCCGACCCGCCGGATCCGTCTCAGCGGATCCGTCCCTGCCGCCAGTGGTCTGCCGCCGCCTCGAGCTGCTCGGCGGTGCGAAGCAGACGTGCAGCCGACCGCACGAGTGCGCGCTCGTCGTCCCCCTCGTTCGTAGGGTCCGAGGGCAGGTCTGCGAGGTCCGTCGACATCTCTGCCCGACCGGCGGCCACGACCCGGGCGAAGGCGGCCGCACGTTCGAGGGTGATCGCGAAGTCGCCGCGCGACACCCCGGTCAGCACGTCGTCGAGCATCTGCACCACCTGCTCCGGTCCCTGGGGCTCCGCCACGCCGGCGACCACCTCGAGCACGGGAGTGGCCCTGCGCCCGGCGGAGAACTGGTGTGCTGCACCGCCCGGGTCTGCCCGCACCCACGACCGGAGGGCGTAGAGGCGCCACAGGGCACCCGGCAGGGAGTCAGCAGAGCTGTCGGACCACAGGTCGGCGAGGAGCTCGAGCCCGTGCTCGTCGGCCAGGCGCATCACCCGCTCGGCCACCTGCGGATCGTCGGTGGCGCGGGCGCCTTCGACCAACACCCAGGCGGTGGTGTGCGCGGCCTTCGCGCGCTCGGCCGGGTCGACCCCGCCTGGTGTGTGGCTCAGCGCGGCGGGACCCAGCAGCGCGGGCCGTCGGGGGCGGTCTGTGCTCACGTCATCCAGGGTCGCATCTTGTGGGGGACCGGTGGGAAGGGCGACAGCTCAGCCGAGTGGACGGTGCATGAAGGGCTTGGGCGGTGGCGCCATGGCGGCGCGGGGACAGTCGTCCAGGGTCAGGTCACCGAAGCGCAGGGCGTCGTCGGCCAGGTCCTCGACCGTCCAGGCGTTCTCCGTCCCGAAGCGCGTCACGGTGACGCGATAGACGGTGATCTCGTACTTGGTCGGAGTGCCGTAGGCGACCTGGATCATGCCGATGAGCTCAGCGTCACCCGGGTCGTCCGGCCCGTCCCACGGCCGGTCGTACCTGCGCCAAGTGCTCGGCTCGGCCTGCCAGACACCGCCGTTGAGGACGTCCTGGAGCGCGAGTTCCACAAGGATCGCGCGTGCGCACTCCTCCGGCACCACGGCGGCAGGGCGGATGACCTCTGAGATCACCCCGTCGTCGAACGCCTCACGCACAGCAGCTCCGAGCACAACGCAGTTCCAGCACGGTCGGGTCACAGCATGGCACTAGTCGAGGCTCGAACGTAGAGTCTTGCGTCACTTTCCGTGGCTGAGGTTCCGAACCCGTCGTGCAAGAGGAGCCGGGAGTTACGACGCGGTCGGCGGCGTGCTGGCACGGCGGTGCCGGTAGCCGCGCGGTGGGTGTTGGTAACGGCGTGGTGCATGAGGCACACTGAACCCACAGTTTCAGATCGATGAGACGCCGAACGTGCACCGTGGTCGGGCCTCGCTACTCGCTCAGGTCGTAGGGGAAGACGTACCTCGAGCCAGTCAGGGAGGTCTGGTATGTCTGCTGTGATCACGAGCGGCGTCCTGTTCGTGCACTCCGCGCCGCGGGCGCTGTGCCCACACGTCGAGTGGGCGGCCGGCGGCGTTCTTGGTGTGCGCGCCGCCTTGGACTGGACGGCGCAGCCCGCCGCGCCCGGCCTGTTCCGTGCGGAGATGTCGTGGCAAGCGCCCCAGGGGACCGGGGCGCGTCTTACGTCAGCCTTACGCGGCTGGGCGCATCTGCGCTACGAGGTCACGGAGGAGCCGAGCGCTGGCGCTGACGGTGGTCGGTGGAGCCACACTCCGGAGCTCGGCATCTTCCACGCGGTGACCGACGTGCACGGAAACGTCGTCGTCCCCGAGGACCGCATCCGCGCGGCCCTCGTAGGCGGTGCCGACGACATGTCGGTGTTGATGGCCGAGCTGGACCTTGCCCTCGGCAGGGCCTGGGACGAGGAGCTCGAGCCGTTCCGCTACGCCGGTGAGGGCGCGCCCGTGCGCTGGTTGCACCGGGTCGGCTAGCTCCGCCCCACTCGCGCAGCGAAGGGCCGCCCACGGTGATCATGGAATCGCGCCACCCGTCGGGTGTGCGGCCCCGCGGTGATCATGGAATCGCGCCACCTGCGCGCGGCGCGCTCCAGGTTCTGTGCGACGTTGGGAACGCGACACGCCAGCGCGTTACCTCCCGGACGTCGCACAGGACGAGGCGAGGGCGGGATCCAGCGACACGGTGGCGCGATTCCATGATC
>JASBSH010000280.1 GCA_030149025.1 Actinomycetales bacterium
GATGGTAGCCAGATCAGTAGATCACGTTGCCGGGTGTGTGGTCCAACGCGTTCTGCGGGCATCCCGGCCCTGACGAGGTCGTCGTGGACGCCGTCCACCGCCGCGCGAAGGACGAGCTCGGTCTGGACGTCGGCGACGTCCGCCCCCTGCTGCCCGACTTCCGGTACCGGGCTGTCGACCCCAGCGGTGTGGTGGAGAACGAGATCTGCCCGGTGTTCTCGGCCCGGACCAGCGGTACCCCGGCGCCGGCAGCCGACGAGGTCGCCGAGTACACGTGGGCCGACTGGGACGACCTGGTCGCGACCGTGCGGTCAGCGCCCTGGGCGCTCAGCCCGTGGTCGGTCATGCAGGTCACGGCGCTCGTCGGGGCGGGGTGGCGGCCGGGTGCCTGACCGCCTGGGGGCAGCGGCCGATGAGGACCGGGATCATCAGGACGCCGGCACGCGCTTCGACGACTTCAGCGAGGCGGTTCTCGACGTGGTCGCCCGCATCCCGCCCGGCAGGGTGCTCAGCTACGGCGACGTCGCCGAGCTGGTCGGGCACGGTGGGCCGCGCCTGGTCGGCCGCGTGATGGCCATGCGGGGGTCCGGCGTGCCGTGGTGGCGCGTGCTGCGAGCAGACGGTTCGGTGGTGCCGGAGCTGCTGACCGGTGCGGTCGCGCGCTACCGGGAGGAAGGGACGCCGATGCGCCGCGACGGCGTCCGCGTCGACATGCGCCTGGCGCGCTGGACCCCCTGATCCCCACCTCGGATCGTGATCTTGCAGTTTTGTAGATCCGGATTCACGCCGCGACCCGCCGGCACCGCCGAAGAATGCTGCGAACTTGTCGCGACACGCCGGCGCGTCGCGCAAGGAAGCAGCATTCTTCCGGTGACGGCGGCCAGGCACGCGTGCAGAACTGCATGATCACGACGGGGGTTGCGGTCCGGTGGTGAGCGCGTGCAGAAGTGCATGATCACGACAAGGGTTTTGCCTAGTAGCGCGGTAGGGACGGGTCGACGTCGTCCACCCACGCGAGGACACCACCACGCAGGTTGACGACGTCCTCGAAACCCTTCTCCCGCAACGCCTTCGCCGCGCGCTCGGACCTCGCGCCGCTCTTGCAGTAGACGATGACGCGCCGGTCCCTCGGGAGCTGCGTGGCGCCGTCCCCGGAGAGGATGGAGTCGAGGTGGACGGCCGCGTGCCCGGGTATCGACACGACCGCTCGTTCGGCCTCACCGCGGACGTCAACGAGGACGAAGTCGTCCTCGCCGCGGTCACGGCCCCGCAGGAGATCGGCCAGCTCGCCGGCCGTCATCTCCGGCACCCCCGCGTCTGCGGCCACCGGCGTGACACCACCGGCCGCCGCGCACCACGCATCGACGTCGGTGAGCTCCCGCACCGGCTCGCGACCGGGCAGCGGGGCGATCCGCAGCTCGCGCCACGTCGAGTCGAGGGCGTCGAGCACCAGCAGCCGGCCCAGCAGAGGCCGCCCGGAGCCCACGATCAGCTTCACCGCCTCCGTCGCCATCACCGACCCGACCGACGCGACCATCGCGCCCAGCACGCCGCCCTCGGCGCACGACGGGACGGCGCCCGGCGGCGGGGGCTCGGGGAACAGGTCGCGGTACGTCGGGCCGTGCCCGGACCAGAAGACGCTGACCTGCGCGTCGAACCGGAACACCGACCCCCACACCTCGGGCTTGCCGAGCAGCTCGCAGGCGTCCGAGACGAGGTACCGGGTCGGGAAGTTGTCGGCGCCGTCGAGCACCAGGTCGTACCTCGACACGATGTCGAGGGCGTTGTCCCTGGTCAGGCGCAGGTGGTGCGGCTCGACGGTCACCAGAGGGTTGAGGGCAGCGACCGCGTCCACGGCGCTGTCGACCTTCGGCCGCCCGATGTCGGCGGTGCGGTGGATCACCTGCCGCTGCAGGTTGGACTCGTCCACGACGTCGTCGTCGACCACGCCGATCGTGCCGACACCGGCGGCGGCGAGGTAGGTGATCGCCGGCGATCCCAGCCCGCCGGCTCCCATCACCAGCACCCGGGCGTTCTTCAGCCGCCGCTGGCCCTCCATGCCGATGTCCGGCAGCAGGAGGTGGCGCGAGTACCGGGCGACCTCCTCGGTCGTCAGCTCGGCGGCGGGCTCCACGAGCGGCTTCATCGACACACCTCACCCTGCGATCTGCGGCCCATACCTCTCACGCTACGACCCGTCCGGGTACGGCCACGCGTTCGGCGTGCACGGCTTGACGCCCTTGCTCTGCTGCATCATCACCGGCGCCGGGTCGCCCGCCCCCGGACAGCTCTCGTGCCCGTACCCCAGGAAATGGCCTACCTCGTGGTTGACGAGGTACTGCCGGTACCGGGTGAGGTCACCGGCGAAGTCCTCCTGCCCGTTGACCCAGCGGTACCAGGTCAAGACCACCTGCTGACCGTTGCGGCACGACAGCGTGCCGTTGGTCTGCAGCGGCCGGCACATCCGTGCCGACGTCCGGGGGCTGGCCAGCACCACCTCGGTGTCCGCTTTCGCATCCGTGCGCGCGAAGGTGTACCCGTCACGGGTCCAGCCGCGCCGGTCGTTGAGGGTGCGGAGCACGAACCTCGCGAACGCCTGCCCGTCCGCCGGCAGACCGCCCTCGACGCTGATCCTCACCGTGCGGATCTTGCCGTTCGCCGGCGCCGAAGTCGCCCCCTTGACGGTCACGAGCTTCCCCGTGCCGACGTCCGGCACCTGCCGCGAAAGCACCCCTGCCGCGGCGTCGTCGTCGACCGCCGGGGCCGTCCCGGTCGCCCCGCGCGACCCCTCCGTCCGCGACGAGGACGGGGACGGCGCACCCGCAGTCGTCCCCTCGCCCTCCGGACCGCTCGTCCTCGGCTGCCGAGGGGCACCCGAGGTGGACGTGGCGGCGCGAGCCTGCGTGTCGTCGTCCGCGCTCTGCGTGCCGTCGGAACCACACGCGGCCAGCAGGGCGGCCGCGAGCAGCGCGCAGCCTGACCGCGCGCCCGTCCGGTTGCTCGCCGCTGGCACGGCGTGAGCATGTCATGAGCAGGCACTCCGGCGCCCGTAGGATGCGCGGGTGACGACGAACGACATTCGCTCCCGCGGCAGTCGCCTGCCGCGAAGCGCACGCAGGGCGCAGCTGCTGAGCGCGGCGCAGGAGGTCTTCGTCTCCAACGGCTACCACGCGGCGGCGATGGATGAGATCGCAGACCGGGCCGGGGTGAGCAAACCCGTTCTGTACCAACACTTCCCGGGCAAGCTGGACCTCTACCTCGCGATCCTGGACCAGCACATCAACGAGCTCCTGGACGACGTGCGGGCGGCGCTGGGCTCGACCACGGACAACAAGGAGCGGGTCGAGGCGACGATGGAGGCGTACTTCAGGTTCGTCGACCGGGACGACGCCCCCTTCCGGCTGGTGTTCGAGTCCGACCTGACGAACGACGACGGCGTGCGTGACCGCGTGGAGCGGGTGGAGAGCTCGTGCGCCTCCGCCATCGCCGACGTGATCCAGGAGGACGCGGGGTTGCAGCGTCCGGAGGCGGAGCTGCTGGGCATGGCGCTGGCCGGCATGGCGCAGGTCACCGCCCGGTACTGGGTGCAGTCGGGGCGCAGCATCCCGCGGGACGAGGCGGCCCGGCTGCTGGCGCAGATCTCCTGGCGCGGGATCAGCGGGTTCCCCAAGACCGACGGCGGGAAGATCGAAGCCGGCCGTTAGGTTCCTAGATCGACAGCTAGATCAACCGTTGGGCCAACAGGTAGACCAACGAGTCGCGAAGCTTGAGCTAAGGAGTGCTTGTGGAGGTCCGGATCGGCGTCCAGAACGTCGCGCGCGAGATCATCATGGAGTCCAAGCAGACCCCCGACGAGGTGGCGGCGGCCGTGGACGCGGCTCTCGGCGGTGGCTCGAGCCTTCAGCTGAAGGACGAGAAGGGCCGGCTGATCGTCGTCCCGGTGCAGGCTCTGGCGTACGTGGAGATCGGCGAGGAGGAGCTGCGCCGCGTCGGCTTCGGCGCCTCCTGACGCAGCGGCCAGCAAGCTCTCATCCGGCCGTGTCGTGGCCCTCGGCAACGTTTTCGCCGTGCGGGACGCGATCTCCCGTGGCAACCTCGATGCGCGTCGACCAGACGTCAACGCGTGGGCCGAAACTTCGGCCACGAGGAGGGAGCAGTTCCCAATGGGCACGATCATCGGAACGATCATCTTCGGAGCGATCATCGGTGCGCTCGCGCGGCTGGTGCTGCCAGGCAAGCAGAACATCAGCATCGTGATGACCATCATCCTGGGCATCATCGGTGCCCTGATCGGCTACTTCTTGTGGGGCCTCATCAGCGGCAAGGGCTTCACGATCGGTAGCACGACGGGTGGTA
>JASBSH010000078.1 GCA_030149025.1 Actinomycetales bacterium
GGCGACCGAGCCGCTCACGACGACGATCACCGACTGCAAGACGGCGGTCGCCGCCATCCCTGCCAGGCTGAACCACGCCGCACGGATCCCCACGCTGCTCGCCTCAGCAGCGCTCTGGATCGCCTCAGTGTGGTCGTGAGCATGCGGCGCCAGCGCGTGCCGGAACCTGCGCCACGCGCCATGGCCGTGCCCATGGTCATGCCCATGGTCATGCCCATGGTCGTGGTCCTGGTGCTTACCGTGCTCGGCGGTTTCCACTGTACTAGCGTACTTGCGCAACTGCGCAATCGCTAACCGACCTATACCGTGGTCTTGTGCATGACCGCCCGGTGCTCACCGTCCCAGACGAGCAACACGCCCACGTCGCGGCCGAATCGTTCCGGATGCTCGCGGACCCGACCCGCGTGAAGATCCTTTGGGCTCTGCTGCAAGGCGAGTCCAGCGTCGGGTCTCTTGCCGAACTGGTGCAGTCCTCGACGACCGCGGTCAGCCAGCACCTGGCCAAGCTACGGCTGGCCGGTCTGGTCGACAGCAGACGTGAGGGAACCTTCGTCTACTACTCGGCCACCGACGAGCACGTGCGCAGGCTGCTCGCCGAGGCGCTGTCCCACGCTGAACACGCCACCGGCGTAGCGACCAGCGACGACGGGCACATGTACCGATCCTGAAACGTGCGGATCAGCGGCGCGCGGGCACGGTCTGGGACCGCAAGCCGTCTTCGGCGACTCTTCACCGCGAGCCGCTCCCTCCAGATACCCTGACGCCGTGTCACCCCGAGAGCAGCTCGCCAAGGGCGGGAATCCTCACAAGGCTGATGTCCTCGTCGTGGAGGTCCTGGCCGGGTCCCTGACGGATTCCGCCGGTGAGTGACCCCCAGCCGGGCACCGTGCAGGTCCTGTTCGACCACGGCCGGACCCGCATCGTCCTCAGCGGGGACGTTGACGCGCATCTCGAGGCCGAGCTCATGGAGGCCCTGGCAGCAGCCCAAGAGGCCAAAGCCCCCGTCGACGTGGACACGCGGAACATCACCTTCATGGATTCCACGGGAGTGGGCTTCCTGGCGGGATTGGTCAGCAGGGTGGGCCGCGAGGTCACCGTCATCGATCCACCTCCGCCGGTGCGGTTCCTCGTCGGGCTGACCAAGGTGAACACCCTGGTGCGCGTCGTGGACACCACCGAACCCAAGACCACGGCGGAGAACGCAGACGACGGTGGGCACGACGACGGACCGCCCGACGCCGCTTAACGCGCGCTCGAGTTAGCCCTTCGAGGCGACGACCCGGACCACCCGCTGCAGCTGGGCGACCTCGAGCAGAAGCTCCAGATGGGGCGGCGGGTGCAACACCGACACGCGGCCCGGCAGCGACGCTGCCAGCCGTGCGATGAGCGCCAGTCCTATGGAATCGATGAACTGCACGTGCCGCGTGTCCACCTGGACTCTGTTCCCGGCGTTGATCACTGCCTTCGCGGCTTGCCTGAGCTCGGGCTCCATCGCGTGGTCGACCTCCCCGCTCAGGAGGACCACGGTGCGTCGCGGTTCGAACAGCACGGACACCTCGCCGGCGGCGGCAGAGTCCGATGGGACGAGCGACAGATCACTGGCTGACATGGGCACTCCTCACGGACGAACCCCTCGGCCGGCTGCTCGACCTGACCCGAGCCTAGATCGCTTCACACCGCTCTGACAAACGTCGGCGGGTGACATCCGGCCTTCTGACCTAGCCTGTTGCGGGAACGAGCCACACGTCGTGTGCACGACGAAGGAGTCGGCGTCATCCCACTGCACCAGGGTCCAGCAGAGCAGCCGCCGGGTGAGCCACGTGCCAGCTGGCCGGTTCGCTCCTTCACGCACCTCGCACGAGTTCGCGCCGGCTTGGGCGAGGTGGTGGAGAACCCGGAGGTGCGTGCCCGGCTGGCCCTCGTCGTCACGGAGCTTGCGACCAATGCCCTGCGGCACGCGGAGTCTCATGCGCACGTCCGGCTCTCCAGGGCGGACGGCGCGTGGCTGGTGGAGGTGCTCGACCACCGGCCGGACCTGCCGGTCGCCGTGCCCGAGGCACGCGGGCACGGGGAGGGCGGGCACGGTCTGCTGATCGTCGCGAGGCTGGCGTCCTCACTCGGTTGGTACGCGGCCGAGGGCGCCAAGCACGTCTGGGCGCTCGTGGACGACGACAAGCCGGCTTCGGTGCCCGACCTCACCACCGAGCTCCAGGCCGGGGGAGGGCAGCAGGGGTGAAGAGATGAGCGAGACCGCTCAGGGCGCCGGTACCGTCACGACGGCCGACGAGCTGGTTCCCTGCTCGCCCTGGCGGGACCGCTTCTCCGCGGCGGTCCCAGTGCCCGCCCTGGGCACACCACGTCCGGCGTTGTCACGGCCAACGCCGCCGCACCGCAGCCACACGCGGTTTCGGCTGCAGGGGAGCGCCGGATAGTGACGGGACACAGGCTATGAACCGGTCTCCGACAGCAGCTCCATGCCAGCCTGCCGGGCGGCACGGCGGTCGAATGTCACGACATGTGAGCACCCTGCCCGTCGTCCCGACTCCGCGATCACGGCGTCGCCGAGATCCGCGCCAGCTGCCGCGAGAGCCAATGCCCTGCGAAGGATCGTCGGCCGCTCGAACTCCAGCTCCGGTGCCTCGATGAGGCGCGTCAGCACCTCGACGACGTCCTGCCTTGCGACCTTGTACCCGCGCTGAAGCACCCATCCCACCTCGACTGCCGTCACGAGGGCAATGAAGCCCCTGTCCCGGGGTGTCAGCTTCTCGAAGACCTCGTTGGCCAGCGCCGCCTGAGCGGGGTCATCCTGGACGAGGTATCGAATCACGACATTCGTGTCGAGTCCGATCACGAAGACGCCTGGTGCTCAGACGGGTCCGGCGACCCACCGGTTCCGATGACGGCGTCCATCTCTGCCACGGTGAGGATGCGACCCGAAGTGTGCAGGGCTCCCTTGAGATCCCGCACCGACCGCGAGGCGACGGTGATGCGGTACGTGCCGTCATCTTCCGGGATGAAGTCGACGACGGTCCCCTCCGCGATCCCCAGAGCGCGGCGCACGTCCGCGGGCACGGTCAGTTGCCCCTTGCTCGTCACCTTCGCTCTGGACATGCACTCAGCCTACTCCTTACGAAAGGTAAGGCGTCGTCTCGGGGTTCGCCAGCCGCTGGGCCCTCAGGCCCTCAGGATCTTGTCCATCTGACTTGCCCCTGAAGATCCAGCTCATCCTTGAGGCTAGCGGGCGCGATCTCTGGTGGGTTTCCGTGGTCTCGGCGCGCTCCCACACCACGGAAACCCACCAGAGGTCGGCGGCAGCTCAGCCGATCAGCGGCAACAGCCCGGGGAAGGGCGGGCCCGACAGCGGCGACCAGTCCGGCAGCCAGCCGTTCCGCACCAGTGTGAGCACGGCACCGGCCGCGACGAGCAGCAGCACGACTCCGCCGATGACCTGCCCGCCCCGTCCGGGGGTCAGCGCGCGGGCCAGCGTGCGCGACCCCCACCGCAGTGATGTGCCGCCGGGACCCCACCAGCCGACGACAGCAGCCGCGAAGGCCCCTGCCGCGAGCGCCACGGCCGACCGGTAGTCCTGCCCGCCCCCCTCGAGGACGAACGCGACGATGAAGGCGACGCTCGCGCCGACGAGCACGGGCAGCACGCTGGCCAGCACCGTCACCGCGGCGGACACCACCAGGTGCCACGGCGACGCCAGCGCGGCCAGCCAGACGTCCCCACGACGCGGGCCGTACTCGTAGCGGCGGCGCAGCACGCCCCCGTGAGCCGCGTTGACGGTCCGGGCGAGGACGCTCCACACCAGCGCCGCGATCAGGACGACGACCGGCAGGTACCCGGCCACCGCGCTCAGGGCGACCAGACCGCAGAGCAGGACGCCGGCCCGGCGCGGTCGCTGCGGTGGCGGCGGTTCGTACGCCGGGTCGTAGGCCGCCGGCTGGTACGGCGGCTCGTACGCCGGTTCGTACGGCTGGGGGTCGTAGGACTCGGGCTGGTACGGCTGGGGGTCGTACGGCTCGGGCGGGTTCGGCTCAGGTTGGTACGGCTCAGGTTGGTACGGCGCACGCTGCGGCATCGGCCGGGTCGGCGGCACGGACCGGGCGACTGGCACGACCTGCGTCACCGGCTCGGGCCTCGGCACCACCTGCGTCACCGGCTCGGGCCTCGGCACGACCTGGGTGACGTCCTCGTGCGTGGCCCGCCCCCAGTCCTCTCCCCAGCGCTCGTCGACCGTGACGTCCTGCTCCTGCCACAGCTCTCGGACGGCGAGCCGCAGCTCCGCGGGAACCGGCCTGTCCCGGGGGTCCGGGGCGAGCCCCCGGGTCAGGACGTCCACGAAGACTGCGGGTGCGCCGTCCAGGTCCGCCGCTCCGCGACGCACCCGGTCGAGGACCGCGTCGAGGGCACCCCGGCCGAACGGGGGCCGACCCGTGGCGGCGAACGCCATCGTCGCCGCCCACCCCCACCAGTCGGTGGCGTGGCTGACCGGCAGCCCGTCGAGGACCTCCGGGGACAGGTAGCCGGGTGTGCCCATCACCAGGCCGGTCATGGTCAGACGCACGTCGTCGGCGACGTGCGCGATCCCGAAGTCGATCACGACGGGCTCGCCGTCGAGCATGAGGACGTTGGCGGGTTTCAGGTCCCGGTGGACCACTCCGGCCTCGTGGATGGCGGCAAGGGCCTCACCGAGCCCGTCGCCCAGCCGGGCCAGGTCGGCTCCGTTCAGCGGGCCCTTGAGCTGGACGAAGTCGTCCAGCGGCGGGGCGGGCACGTACTGGGTGACGACATAGGGACGGTCGGCGTCGGTATCGGCGTCGAGCACCTCGGCGACGCGGGGGTGGTGGACGCGACGCAACGAGTCGACCTCACGTGCCAACCGTTCCCGGGCGTGCGGGTCCGCGGCGACGCTCGGCTGCAGGACCTTGACGGCGACCGCCCGATCGGCAGGGTCGACGGCCAGGTGGACGACGCCCATGCCACCCTGCCCGATCCGGTTGATAAGCCGGTACGGGCCGAGCCTGTCGCCGGTTTCCATGCCAGAAACCGTACGACAGGGCCGCTATGTCGAGATGTACGCGGACAGGTGGTCCCGCTCGGCGGTCAGCTCGTCGATCCGCTGCTTGACGATGTCGCCGATGCTCACGATGCCGACGAGCTGGTTGTCCGACAGCACCGGCACGTGCCGGATCCGCCGCTCGGTCATCGCCCGCGCCATGTCCGTCACCGTGTCGGACGGTCCGCAGGTGTGGACGTCGGCCGTCATGATCGACGACACCGGTCCGTCGAGGACCCGGTCACCCTCGGAGTGCAGGGACCTCACGACGTCCCGTTCGCTGACGATCCCCTGCACGGCGCCGTCGTCCTCACAGACCACCATCGCGCCGATCCCGTACTCAGCCAGCTGGGCGAGCAGGGTGCGCACCGTCGCGTCTGGAGTGATCGTCGCGACCATGTCGCCCTTGCGCCGCAGCACGTCAGAGATGCGCATCATGCCCTCACCTCCACCGCCGGCCCCCACGGACGGTCCGCGTCAGGCACAGCCGGTGACTTGACGGTAGCCGCGAAACCGCGTCTCGTCAGCCCTTGACGATCACCATCGTGGTCTGGCAGGGAGGGACGAGCCCTGACCCAGTAGGGTCGGAGGCATCCCGTTCGAGTCGACCAGGAGCTGGTGCCCGGTGTCCCCGAGGCCAGAAGGCCGGTACGAGTTCGTCGTCGTGGCCAACAGGCTCCCGGTGGACCGTGTGGAGGAGCCGGACGGGCGCAGCGACTGGCGGCAGTCACCCGGTGGGCTGGTTACCGCACTGCAGCCGGTGATGCAGCAGGCCGACGGCGCCTGGATCGGCTGGACGGGCGCGGCCGACGAGGACCTCGAGCCGTTCGACCACTCCCACATGCGTCTGGTGCCCGTGCGGCTGTCGGGGGACGAGGTCGAGAAGTTCTACGAGGGCTTCTCCAACGGAACCCTGTGGCCGCTCTACCACGACGTCATCGTCCCGCCCACCTACCACCGCGAGTGGTGGGACTCGTACGTGACCGTGAACCGCCGGTTCGCGCAGGCGGCGGCCGAACAGGCCGCCGAGGGCGCGACGGTGTGGGTGCAGGACTACCAGCTGCAGCTGGTGCCGGCCGAGCTGCGCCGCCTCCGGCCGGACCTGCGGATCGGGTTCTTCAACCACATCCCCTTCCCGCCGTACGAGATCTTCGCCCAGCTGCCGTGGCGCCGTCAGGTGATCGAAGGTCTGCTCGGGGCGGACCTGCTGGGGTTCCAGCGTGGGCAGGACGCCTCGAACTTTCTGCGCGCCTGCCGCCGGGCGGTCGGCCTGACGCGGCGGGGACACACGATCGTGGTGAGGGACCCGCAGGGCCGCAGCCGGCGGGTCCACGCCCGCGCCTTCCCCATCTCGATCGACGCGCGCGCCCTGGACCGGCTCGCCCGCAGCGAGGAGACCAGGGAGCGCGTGAAAGCGCTGCGTTCCGAGCTGGGCGACCCGCGGCTGGTGGTGCTCGGTGTCGACAGGCTCGACTACACCAAGGGCATCCAGCACCGGCTGAAGGCGTACGGCGAGCTGCTCGAGGACGGCCGCGTCGACCCCAGCGAGGTGGTGCTCGTCCAGGTGGCCACCCCCAGCCGCGAGCGCGTCGAGCAGTACCGCCTGCTGCGCGACGAGATCGAGCTGACCGTGGGCCGGCTCAACGGCGACCACTCCACCATCGGGCTGCCGGCGGTGCACTACCTGCACCACTCCTACCCGCGTGAGGAGATGGTCGCGCTCTACCAGCTCGCCGACGTGCTGCTGGTGACCTCGCTGCGCGACGGCATGAACCTGGTCGCCAAGGAGTACGTCGCCTCCCGGTACGACGAGCGCGGGGTGCTCGTGCTCAGCGAGTTCACCGGCGCGGCCGACGAGCTGACGAACGCCCTGCTGGTGAACCCCCACGACATCCAGGGCGTCAAGGACACCATCGTCCGCGCCCTGCAGATGCCCGAGCGCGAGCAGGCTCGTCGGATGCGAACGATGCGCAAACGCATCATCGAGTACGACGTCGCGCGCTGGGCGCGCGAGTTCCTGCACGCGCTGCGGCACCCCGAGGACGAGTGATGGGGCCGGACGGCGCGCCGGGCGCGTCGGGGCTGGACGGCGCGCTGCGGGCCTTCGCGAGCCACCCGCGGGTCCTCGTGGCGCTCGACTTCGACGGTGTGCTGGCGCCGATCGTCGAGGACCGGGACGCCGCCCGACCGCTGCCCGAGTCCGTCGCCGCCCTCGAGCGCCTCGCCGCGCTGCCGAAGGTCACCCTGGCCCTGGTCAGCGGCCGCACGATGGCGGACTTGAAGAAGCTCGCCTCACCGCCGCCGGGGACGATCCTCATCGCCAGCCATGGCGCCGAGCTGGAGGACCCGGCGTCCGGACAGGCCTCGGGCGCCCTGCTGGACGCCGGCACCCGGGCCCTGCTTGCCGACGTCCTGAAGTCGTTGCGGGAGATCGTCGACCGGCACCCCGGTACGGACCTGGAGACCAAGCCGGCCGGCGGCGTCCTGCACACCCGGGCGGCCGCGCGCGATGTCGCGGACGACGCCACGCGGGCGGTGCTGGAGGGTCCGGCCACGTGGGCGGGCGTTCACGCGATGCACGGCAAGGAGGTCGTGGAGCTGTCGGTCCTCGACACCGACAAGGGCAGGGCGCTGCAGGCGATCCGCGGCCGGCTGGAGACCGGCTCCGCCGCCCCGGTGCTCTACGCCGGGGACGACGTCACCGACGAGAACGCGTTCGCCGTCCTGGGCGAGGGTGACGTCGGGATCAAGGTGGGCGACGGTGAGACAAGAGCCCGCTGGCGCGTGCCGGGCCCGCCGGCGTTCGCGCGTCTGTTGCATCGTCTGGCCGATTGGTTGTCCTGACCAGGGGTGTCGCCTGTCCCGCCCCTTGACAGGTCCGGCACGATGGCCGCACCGTCCGCGCCGCGGACGCCCTGTCACTCGGATCGTCCGGCACGTTCCTGCCGGTGAAGGGAAACACCATGGCAACGGTCACGTTCGACCACGCGACCCGGATCTTCCCGGGAAGCGACACACCAGCGGTCGACTCACTGGATCTGCACATCGAGGACGGCGAGTTCCTCGTTCTCGTCGGACCCTCCGGATGCGGCAAGTCGACGTCGCTGCGGATGCTGGCCGGGCTGGAGGAGGTCATCGCCGGACGCGTCCTCATCGGTGACCGCGACGTCACCAACGTGCAGCCCAAGGACCGCGACATCGCCATGGTGTTCCAGAACTACGCGCTCTACCCGCACATGACGGTCGCGGACAACATGGGCTTCGCGCTGAAGATCGCCGGTAAGCCGAAGGCGGAGATCCGGGCCAGGGTGGAGGAGGCCGCGAAGATCCTCGACCTGATGGACTACCTGGACCGCAAGCCGAAGGCCCTGTCCGGTGGTCAGCGCCAGCGGGTGGCGATGGGCCGGGCGATCGTGCGTCAACCGCAGGTGTTCCTGATGGACGAGCCGCTGTCCAACCTCGACGCCAAGCTCCGGGTGCAGACCCGGACCCAGATCGCGCAGCTGCAGCGGCGGCTCGGCGTCACCACGGTCTACGTCACCCACGACCAGGTCGAGGCAATGACGATGGGCGACCGGGTCGCGGTGCTGAAGGACGGGATCCTGCAGCAGGTCGACACGCCCCGGCGCATGTACGACCACCCGGACAACGTGTTCGTCGCGGGCTTCATCGGCTCCCCCGCGATGAACCTCCTTGAGCTGGACGTCACGAACGGCGGTGTGCGGTTCGGGGACAGCACCTTCCCGGTCGAGCGGTCCGCGCTCAACGAGGCCGACGCAGCGAAGGTGACCATGGGGGTGCGCCCGGAGGACCTCGAGCTCACCGAGACCGGGTTGGCGGTGGAGGTCGACGTCGTCGAGGAGCTCGGCGCCGACGCCTACGTCTACGGCCGCGCCAAGCTCGGCGACGAGGAGCACCACATCATCGCCCGCGTCGACGGTCGCGTGCCGCCGGAGAAGGGCGCCATCGTGCACTTCACACCGAAGCAGGGGCACGTGCATCTGTTCTCGACGTCGGACGGCCGCCGCCTCGGCGGGTAGTTGCCGAGTTTGGCGCAGGGTGGCCCTGCGACGATAGGACTGTTGCAGGGCCACCCTGCGCCAACGTGGGATTGGCGTAACGCCCCCCACAACAGCGACGCCAGCCCTGATGCGCCCCACCCCGCCGGTGGCGAGGATTGAGCACATGGCCCTGCAGATCACGGCGGCGGCGCCCGACCCGGCGCTGCTCGACCTGCCCTGGCGCATCCCCCTCGAGGACTGGCCGGCGGACAGGCTCGCCGTGCTACCCCGGGGGATCTCGCGGCACGTGGTCCGGTTCGTCAAGATGTCCGGCCACGTGATCGCCGTCAAGGAGATCAAGGAGGAGCTCGCCCGCCGGGAGTACGGCCTGCTCCGGGCGATGAACCGCATCGATCTGCCGGCGGTCGAACCGGTCGGTGTGATCACAGGCCGGGTCGGCACCGACGGCGAGCCGCTGGAACCGGCCCTGATCACCCGGCACCTGCGCTTCTCCCTGCCGTACCGCGCGCTGTTCAGCCAGCACCTTCGCCCGGACACGGCGACCCGGGCCATCGACGCTCTCGCCGTGCTGCTCGTGCGACTGCACCTCGCTGGCTTCTGGTGGGGTGACGTCTCGCTGTCGAACGCGCTCTTCCGGCGCGACGCCGGCGCATTCGCCGCCTACCTGGTGGACGCCGAGACCGGTGAGCTCCACAACAAGCTCAGCGACGGCCAGCGCGAGCACGACCTGGACGTGGCCCGCACCAACATCGCCGGTGAGCTGATGGATCTCGCGGCCGGAGACCTGCTCGATGAGGCGGTGGATCCGATCGCCACCAGCGAGCTGATCATCGAGCGGTACCAGTCGCTGTGGGCCCAGCTGACCGAGCCGGAGTCCTTCGAGGCCGGCGAGCGTTGGCGAGTGGCGGCGCGCATCGAGAAGCTCAACGCCCTCGGGTTCGACGTAGGCGAGCTGTCGATCACCACCGACATCGACGGCACCTCCGTGCAGATCGAGCCGAAGGTCGTGGACGCCGGTCACCACAGCCGCCGCCTCCTGCGCCTGACCGGCCTCGACGCCCAGGAGAACCAGGCGCGCCGCCTGCTGAACGACCTGGACAGCTACCGCGCGACGACGGGACGGCAGAACGACGACGAGGAGATCGTCGCCCACGACTGGGTGAACGACGTCTTCGAACCCGTCGTGACCGCCGTCCCCAAGAACCTACGAGGCAAGCTCGAACCGGCCGAGATCTACCACGAGGTGCTCGAGCACCGCTGGTACATGTCCGAGCAGCAGAAGCGGGACGTGCCGCTCATGGAGGCGGTGCAGTCGTACATCAAGCACATCCTCCCGCAGAAGCCGGAGGAGGCCCAGGTGCTGGGCGTCGACACCCAGGAGCTGCCCGTCGTCTACCTGGACGACTAGCCGCGGCTCCCGCTCCCGCGCTGGCGCGCCACCTCGTACAACGCCACGCCTGCGGCCACCGAGGCGTTCAGCGACTCGGTGCCGGCGTGCATCGGGATCGACACGACCTGGTCGCACGTCTCGCGTACCAGCCGCGACAGGCCCTTGCCCTCCGAGCCGACGACCAGGACGACCGGCTCGTTCGCCAGCTCCAGCTCGGGCAGCTGCACGTCCCCCTCGGCGTCCAGCCCCAGCACGAAGCAGCCGTCGCCCTTGAGCTTCTCCAGCGCGCGGGTCAGGTTCGTCACGCGCGCCACACGGACGCGGGCCGCGGTACCGGCCGACGTCTTCCACGCCGTGGCCGTCATGCCGGCCGACCGACGCTCGGGCACGACGACACCATGGCCACCGAACGCGGCGACGGACCGCACGACCGCACCGAGGTTCCGCGGGTCAGTCACACCGTCGAGCGCGACGAGCAAAGGGGCAGAACCGCTTTCGTCCGCGATGTCGAGAAGGTCCTCGACGTCGGCGTACTTGTACGGCGGCACTTGCAGCGCCAGCCCCTGGTGCTGCGCTCCCCCGGTGATCCGGTCCAGGTCCAGCCGGGACGCCTCAAGCAGCGGAAGGCCACGTTCCGCAGCGGTTTTCAGCGCTTCCTTCACGCGGTCGTCGGCGTCGATCCGGGACGCGACGTACAGCGCGGAGGCGGGGACGCCGGCACGCAGCGCCTCGACGACAGGGTTGCGTCCGGCGACCACCTCGGTCGCGCCCGCGGCCCTGCGACCCGAGGCCCCGGCGCCGCGGCTCCCGCCACGACCGGCGCGCCCATCAGCGGCAGCGCGTCGCTCCGCTGCCCTCTTGCGACGGTGCGCAGGGTGGTAGACGCGGTCCTCCGCCTTCGGTGTGGGCCCCTTGCCCTCCAACGCCTTTCGGCGCTGCCCGCCACTGCCGACGGTCGCGGCCTTCTTCGAACCAGGCTTTCGTACGGCGCCGCGACGGCGCGAGTTACCGGCCATCAGCTACGGCCCTCCAACGTCCAACGTGCACCCTGCGGGGTGTCCTCGATGACGATCCCCGCCTTCGACAGCTGGGCGCGGATCGCATCGGCACGAGCAAAGTCCTTCTCCCGCCGCGCTTCCGCACGCTCAGCAAGCGCGGACTCCAGCAGCACCTGAAGCGCCGCCCGCTCCGGGGACGCTTCCTGCACGCCGGTGCCCCAGTGCGGCTCCGTCGGGTCGATCCCCAGCACCGACGCCATCCGCAGGACGGCAGCGAGAGCCTGCCTGACGGCGTCCAAATCCCTTGTCTCCAGGGCGGAGTTGCCGGCGCGCACAGTCTCGTGCAGGACCGCGAGCGCGACGGAGACGTTGAGGTCGTCGTCCATCGCCTCACGGAAAGCCCCGGGGAACGCGGTCTGCGAAGCCGTCACGTCGCCCACGGCTTCGACGGCGCGCCGCACGAAGCCCTCGATCCGGGAGACAGCGGCCTCTGCCTCGCGGATCGAGTCCGGGGTGTACTCGATCATCGAACGGTAGTGCGCTGCGCCGAGGTAGTAGCGAAGCACCAAGGGCCGCACCGACTTCAGCATCTGCGAGACCACGAGGGAGTTGCCGAGCGACTTGCTCATCTTCTCCCCGCTCGTGGTGACCCAGCCGTTGTGCAGCCAGTACCGGGCGAACCCGAGCCCGGCGGCACGCGACTGCGCCTGCTCGTTCTCGTGGTGGGGGAAGCGCAGGTCGATGCCACCGCCGTGGATGTCGAACGTGTCCCCCAGGTACTTGCGGGCCATCGCGGAGCACTCCAGGTGCCAGCCCGGCCGCCCACGGCCGTACGGCGTCGGCCAGCTCGCCGACACGGGCTCCGACGGCTTGTGGGCCTTCCACAACGCGAAGTCGCGCGGATCACGCTTGCCGCCGGGGTCGGCGTCCTCGGCCGGAGCAAGGTCGTCCAGCGACTGGTGGGTCAGCGAGCCGTACTCGGGCCAGGACCGCACGTCGAAGTACACGTCGCCGCTGCCGTCGACCGCCGGGTACGCGTGCCCGCGCTTCACCAGCTCGTCGATCAGCTCGACCATCTCGGGGATGTGCCCGGCGGCCCGCGGCTCGTACGTCGCCGGCTGCACGCCCAACGCCCCGAGCGCAGCCGTGGTGGACCGCTCGAAGTCGTACGCCCACGCCCACCACGGCACGCCGGCCTCGGCCGATTTCGTGAGGATCTTGTCGTCGATGTCCGTGACGTTGCGGATCAGCGTGACGTCGTAGCCGTGCCCCAGCTGAAGCCAGCGCCGCAGCTGGTCGAACGCCACGGCGAACCGGACGTGCCCGATGTGCGGCTCGCCCTGCACGGTCAGCCCACAGATGTACATGCCAACCGCGCCAGGCCTCAGCGGCACGAACTCGCGCAGGCTGCGCGTCGCGGTGTCGAACAGGTGCAGGCTCACCGACCCAAGGGTACCGGCGTGTCGGCGGTGCACCCGTCGCGCCGCGGCCCCTCCCCCACCTCGTCCCCCACCGCGGTGATCATGAAAGTCCGGTTCACGACGCTGAACCGGGTTTTCATGATCACCGCATGGGGTGGCGGGACCTAGAGGACGAGGGCGCGGCGTGCGGCGTCGGCGAGGTCCTCCGGCCGCCGGACGCAGCCGGCGATGTACGCGTCCGGCCGCACGAGCCACACCTCCTCGTCCTGCGCGTGCAGCGC
>JASBSH010000283.1 GCA_030149025.1 Actinomycetales bacterium
CCCCGCGCAGCAGCAGCACGTGCGTGAAGTTGGGTGGGATCTCCTCGACGTGGTGCGTCACCAGCACCAGCGCGGGCGCGGCCGGGTCGGCGGCGAGCTCGCCCAGACGGTGGACGAGGTCCTCGCGCCCGCCGAGGTCGAGGCCGGCCGCCGGTTCGTCCAGCAGCATGAGCTCCGGGTCGGTCATCAGGGCGCGGGCGATCTGCACCCGTTTACGCTCCCCCTCGCTCAGGGTGCCGAACCGGCGGTCGCGCAGCTGGCCGACCCCCATCGCGTGGAGCAGCTCCCCGGCGCGGGCGTGGTCCAGCCCGTCGTACGCCTCCCGCCAGCGGCCGACCACGCCGTAGGAGGCGGTCACCACCACGTCGGCGACCCGCTCGCCCCCCGGAATCCGCTCGGCGAGGGCGGCGCTGGCCAGCCCGATCCGAGGGCGGAGCTCGAACACGTCCACGGTCCCGAGGACCTCGCCGAGGATCCCGGCCACGCCCCGGGTCGGGTGCATCCGTCCGGCGGTGACCTGCAGCAGCGTCGTCTTGCCGGCACCGTTCGGCCCGAGCATCACCCACCGTTCGCCGTCGGCGACGGACCAGTCGACGTCGTCCAGGAGGACTGCTCCGTCCCGGACGACGGACACCCCGGCCAGCTCCAGGACGTCGGTCATGCGGCCGGCCCGCTGCGCTCGAACATGGCACGACCCTATTGGCCGCCTACCCTGGTCCGGTGCTCGACCTGCCGCGTTCGGTCCGCCTCGCCCTGTGGCTGCGGGCCGGGATCGAAGGGCGCGCGACGGTGGACGAGGTGCTGCGCGCCGTCCGGGGGGACGACGAGCCGCACACGGTCGACTGGGTCGGCGACGACACCGCCGCCTGGGCCCCCGCCCCTGGGGACGACGGCACCGAGGACCTGCGACCGGCGCTGGAGCGGCTGCTCCCCCGCGCGGCCGGGGTCCGGGTGGTTCTTCCCGTGCCCGGTGACGTCGTCGGCCTGCGGGGCCCGAGCGCGATGATCAAGGCAGCAATGGACGCCGGCGAGTGCGTCTTCGTCGACCTCTCGCCGAACACCCGGGTCACGGCCGGCGCTTCGGGATCGGTGGACGCCGTGGGGCTGGTTCCCGAGGTCACCGAGTTCGGCTCGTGGCTGGAGCCGGGGACGATGGTGACCTGGCGGGCCTGGTCCGTGGCCGCTGCGCCGGCGCCGGCCGGCGACATGGGCAGCCTCGCGGATGCGGACCGGATGCTGCGTGAGGCGCTGCGCGAGGCGATCGAGGCCCTGGCCGACCTGGACGTGTCGCGCTGGCGGGAGGACGCGTCGGACCGGATCGCTGCCATCCGGGACGGCGGGCTCGACCGGCGTGCGGCGCCGGGCAGCACACCGCCGCGGGCGTTGCGGGTCCTGGCCAGCGCCTCCCGGGTGCGGGCCATCGTCGACCTCGCCACGCAGGACGACGGGGCCGCCATCGTGGGGTGGCAGGCGAATGTGCGCCGGGCGGCGCTGCGAGACGTGGGCGAGGTGGCGCGGCGGGCGATGGTGGCCGCCACCAACGCACCGCGCTGACCTCCTACTGGCCTCCTACTGACCTCCTACTGACCACCGCCGGGTGGGGCCCTACGGGGCCGGTGAGCCGAGCGCCGCGCGGTAGACCTCGACCGTTCGGTCGGCCACCGCGTCCCAGGAAAAGTGGTCGACGGCGCGCCGCCGCCCGTTCTTTCCGTACCGCCGCGCGCGGGCGGGGTCGGAGACGGCGTCGACGAGGGTGGCCGCTAGGTCCGCGACGAACCGGTCGGGGTCCACCGGGGTTCCCGTCCCGTCCTGGAGCTGCTCGATCGGCACGAGCCACCCGGTCTCACCGTCGAGGACGACCTCCGGGATCCCTCCCGTGGACGTCGCGACGACGGGGGCGCTGCACGACATCGCCTCGAGGTTGACGATGCCGAGCGGCTCGTAGACCGACGGGCAGACGAACACCGTGGCGTGGGTGAGCAGCTGACGGAGCTGCTGGCGGGGCAGCATCCGTTCGATCCACACGACCCCCGAGCGGGTGGCCTGCAGCTGCTCGACGAGACCGCTCACCTCGGTCATGATCTGCGCGGTGTCGGGGGCTCCGGCGCACAGCACGAGCTGGACGTCGTCGGGCAGGGACGCGGCGGCTCGCAGCAGGTACGGCAGGCCCTTCTGACGGGTGATGCGGCCGACGAAGACGACGGTGGGTCGCCCGGGGTCGACGCCCAGACCGACCACGTGGTCGGTGCCCTCGTCGGGGTACCACGCGTCGGAGTCGATGCCGTTGTGGACGACGTGGACCTTCTCGGGGTCCAGCTCCGGGTAGCAGCGGAGAATGTCACGCCGCATGCCGTCGCTGACCGCGATCACGGCGGCCGCCCCGTGGTAGGCGGTGCGCTCCGCGAACGACGACAGCGCGTACCCCCCGCCGAGCTGCTCGGCCTTCCACGGACGCAGCGGCTCGAGGCTGTGCGCGGTGACGACGTGCGGCACCTCGTGCAGCAGACCGGCGACGTGACCGGCGAAGTTGGCGTACCAGGTGTGGGAGTGGACGAGGTCAACACCGTCCACGCCGCCTTCCCGACCCGCGTCCCCGGCCATCCGCAGGTCGACACCAAGGGTCCGGAGAGCCGGGTTCTGCCCCGCGAGGTCGGCCGGCTCCGCATAGGCCGTGACGCCGGGATCCTGGCGAGGCCGGCCGAAGCAACGGACGTGCAGGTCGACACGGTGACGCAGCACCGCCGCGAGCTCCGCGACGTGCACACCCGCACCGCCGTACACCTCCGGCGGGTACTCCTTCGTGAACATCTCGACGCGCATCTCGCCCGGCATCCCTTCTCCTTGATCACACCCCGTGACGTCACGCTAGTGGGCATCGGATGCTGCGCCCGTTCTCGCGAACCGCAGCAGCTGTCGTGTGCGCTGCGGGGAACCCGCTGCGCCCCTAACCTGTGGGCATGCCTGCGCCCAAGGTCCTCGCCATCGTCCTCGCCGGTGGCGAGGGAAAGCGGCTGATGCCCCTCACGGCAGACCGGGCGAAGCCGGCCGTCCCGTTCGGCGGCACCTACCGGTTGATCGACTTCGCCCTGTCGAACCTCGTCAACTCGGACATGCTGAAGATCGTCGTGCTGACCCAGTACAAGTCCCACAGCCTGGACCGGCACATCACGCTGACGTGGCGGATGTCGACGATGCTGGGCAACTACGTCACGCCGGTTCCCGCCCAGCAGCGGGTCGGGAAGCACTGGTACCTGGGCAGCGCCGACGCGATCTACCAGAGCTTCAACCTGATCCAGGACGAGCGGCCCGACATCGTGGTGGTCGTCGGGGCGGACCACGTCTACCGCATGGACTTCTGCCAGATGGTCGACCAGCACCTGGAGGTGGGCGCACCGTGCTCGGTGGCGGCGATCCGCCAACCCCTGGCGCTGGCGGACCAGTTCGGCGTCATCGACGTGGACGCGACGACGGCCCCGATGATCAAGGCCTTCCTCGAGAAGCCCAAGGGCGTCCAGGGCCTTCCGGACGCGCCGGACCAGGTGCTGGCCTCCATGGGCAACTACGTCTTCGATACGGACGCGCTCGTCGAGGCGGTGACCAGGGACGCGAAGGACGACTCGTCGGCACACGACATGGGCGGGAACATCGTGCCATCCTTCGTGGAGCGGGGCGAGGCTGCCGTCTACGACTTCAGGGACAACGACGTGGCCGGTTCCACGCCCCGGGACAAGGACTACTGGCGCGACGTCGGGACCATCGACTCGTTCTTCGACGCCCACATGGACCTGATCTCGGTCCATCCCGTGTTCAACCTCTACAACGACAAGTGGCCGATCTTCTCCTACGTCGCGCCCCTGCCCCCCGCCAAGTTCGTGCATGGCTGGCACGGGCGCATCGGCCACGCGGTCAACTCCGTGGTCTCGCCCGGCGCAGTCGTCTCCGGCGCGACCGTCGAGAACTCGGTGCTCGCGCCCAAGGTTCACGTCCACTCGTGGTCCTCGGTGAGCGACAGCGTGATCATGGAGGGTGTCGACATCGGCCGCCACGCCGTCATCCGTAGGGCGATCATCGACAAGAACGTGCGCGTGCCCGAAGGGGTCAGGATCGGTATGGACCCCGAGGAGGACCGCAGCCGCGGCTTCCACGTCACCGAGTCCGGGATCACCGTCATCGGCAAGGGGCAGCACGTGCCTCCGCTGCGCCGCGCTGCGATCCCGACGACGGCGGCGGCGACCCGCGGCTGAGTGAACGGCGGCCGCCGGGACCTTCGGCCGCCGGGACCTTCCGTGAGACCGAGGTCCGTCCGGCCCCCGGACCGTCCCTCTGCGCCCCGCACGAGCCCCGTAACCTGATGGCGTGCTTCCGGAGCCGGACGACCCCACCCTGCTCGTGACCGTCACCGGTCAGGACCGTCCGGGTCTGACGGCGAGGCTGTTCGACGCCCTCGCGTGCACCCGGGACGTCGAGGTCATCGACGTGGAGCAGGTGGTCGTGCGAGAGCACCTCACGCTCGCCGTCCTGCTCAGCCCCGGTGAGCACGAGGGCCAGGTGATCGCCTCGGTCAACCGCGTGGGCAAGGAGCTGGGCGTTCGCGTCAGCTGCCTGTCCGGCCGCGGTGACAACAAGCGCCGTCCGCGAGGTCGCCTGGCGGTGACGGTGCTCGGCAACCCCTTGCGCCCGGTCGCGGTCGCGGCGGTGACCAGCATCATCGCCGAGCACGGGGCCAACATCGACCGTGTGCGCCGCCTGTCCCGAGAACCGGTGACGACGATCGAGCTCGACGTGTCGGGCAGCGACGCCGCCGCGCTGCGGCGTGCCCTGGTGGCCGAGGCTGGCAGGCGGGGGGTCGACGTGGCCGTCTCCCCCGCCGGTCTCGCCAGACGCGGGCGCCGGCTCGTCGTCCTCGACGTGGACTCGACCCTCATCACCTCCGAGGTGATCGAGCTGCTCGCCGAACGCGCGGGCCGCGGGCCCGAGGTGGCCGCCGTCACCGAGGTGGCCATGCGGGGTGAGCTGGACTTCGCCCAGAGCCTCCACGAGCGCGTGGCCGCGCTGAAGGGGCTGGATGCCCGCGTCCTCACTGAAGTGCGGGACGCCGTCCAGCTGACGTCGGGAGCCCGGACGCTGTGCCGCACGCTGCGCGGTCTCGGGTTCACGCTCGGCCTCGTGTCCGGTGGTTTCGCCGAGATCATCGAACCGTTGGCGCGTCAGGTGGACGCCCAGTACGTCCGGGCGAACCGCCTGGAGGTCGTCGACGGGCGGCTCACGGGGAAGGTCTCCGGCGAGGTCGTCGACAGGGCCGGGAAGGCCGCGGCGCTCAGGGAGTTCGCCGCCAGCGAGGGCCTGCCGCTGGCGCGGACGGTCGCCGTCGGGGACGGCGCCAACGACGTCGACATGCTGGCCGCAGCCGGTCTCGGGATCGCCTTCAACGCCAAACCCATCGTGCGAGAGCAGGCGGACGCGTCCGTGAACGTGCCCTATCTCGATGCTGTGCTGTACCTGCTCGGTATCAGCCGCGAGGAGATCGAGGACGCGGAGACCGCTGCAGGCTGAGTCCCGCAGAGACCACCTGTCGGCTTCGTGCGAGGACTGCTCAGGGCGTGTAGAGCGCGTCGAGCCGTGCGCTGGCGGCCGCCGTGTCGGCCCAGCCGCCGTCGATCCGCAGCACCGCCACCGCTGAGGTCGGGAACGACACCGGGCTGCCGCACAGCACCTGCACGGTCGACGACATCGTCGGCTCGTGCCCGACGACGAGCAGGGTCCCGACCTCCGGCGAGGTCTCGGCCACCAGATGCAGCAGCTGGTGGACGCCGGTGGAGTACAGCTCCGGCAGGTACCTCACCTCGGCGTCCGGTGCAGCCATCGCCTGCAGTACCAGCTCGGTGGTCTGCCTGGTCCGCAGGGAGTCCGACGCGAGCACGAGGTCGGGCAGCAGGCCGCGCGCTGCGATCCACCGGCCCGCACCGGGCGCGTCGCGCGTGCCCCGGTCCGCGAGGGGACGCTCGTGGTCCGGCGTCCCCTGCGGCGAGGCGGCCTTCGAGTGCCGCATGAGCAGCAGGCTCTTCGCCACCGCCGACTCAGACCGCTTCAGGCGCCCATGGCGTGGAAACCGCCGTCCACGTGGACGATCTCGCCGGTGGTCGCCGGGAACCAGGGCGACATCAGGGCCACGCAGGCCCTGGCCGCCGGTTCGGCGTCCCGCACGTCCCAGCCCAGTGGTGCGCGCTCCTGCCAGGTCTCCTCGAACCGCTCGAACTGCGGGATCGACTTGGCCGCCGTCGTCCGGATCGGCCCCGCCGCAACGAGGTTCACGCGGATGCCCTCCGGACCCAGGTCGCGTGCCAGGTACCGAGCGGTGGACTCGAAGGCTGCCTTTGCGACCCCCATCCAGTCGTACAACGGCCAGGCGTAGGCCGCGTCGAAAGTGAGGCCGACGACGGAGGATCCCTTGCCCATCAACGGTTTCGCCGCTGCCGTCAGCGACTTCAGGGAGTACGACGAGGTGTGCAGCGCGGTGGCGACGTCGTCCCAGGCCGCGCTCATGAACTCGAACGCTCCGGGTGGCGCGAAACCGATCGAGTGCAGCACGCCGTCGAGACCGTCGACGTGCTCGCGGACGTTGTCGGACAACGCATCCAGGTGCTCGCTGTTGGTCACGTCCAGCTCGACCACCGGCGCCTGCTCGGGCAGCCGCTTGGCGATCACCTGGGTGATCCGCAAGGCACGACCGAAACCGGTCAGCACGACCTTGGCGCCCTCCTGCTGGGCGAGGCGCGCCACGTGGAAGGCGATCGAGGTGTCGGTCAGCACACCCGTGACGAGGAGCCGCTTGCCGTCGAGAAGTCCCATCTCAGTGCCCATTCCTCGTACCTCAGTGCCCCATTCCCAGTCCGCCGTCCACCGTCAGCACCGCCCCGCTGATGTACCCCGCCTGCTCGCCGGCCAGGAAGACGACGGCGTCCGCCACGTCCGCCACGTTGCCGAACCGCCCCGCAGGGATCGCCTCCCGGTATGCCGCCTGGCGTTCCTCCGGCAGCGCGGCAGTCATGTCGGTCTCGATGAAGCCGGGAGCGACGACGTTTGCCGTGATCCCGCGCCCGCCGAGCTCCCTGGTGATGGAGCGGGCCATGCCCACGAGGCCTGCCTTGCTGGAGGCGTAGTTCACCTGCCCCGGCGACCCGTACAGCCCGACCACGCTCGAGATCAGGATGATCCGGCCTCTACGCAGGCGGAGCATCCCCTTGCTGGCGCGGCGAACGCACCGGAACGTCCCGGTCAGGTTCGTCTCCACGACCGAGGTGAAGTCCTCGTCGCTCATCCGCAGCAGCAGGGTGTCGCGGTTCACACCGGCGTTGGCGACAAGCACCTCGACGGGACCGTGCTGCTCCTCCACCTGGGCGAAGGCGGCGTCGACGGAGTCGGCGTCGGTGACGTCACAGCGGACACCGAGCGTTCCCTCCGGCGGCTCACCGGACCGGTGAGTCACCGCGACCTTGTCACCCGCCGCGACGAACGCCTCTGCGATGGCCCGACCGATCCCGCGGTTCCCTCCGGTCACCAGCACACTGCGCGGTTCGCTCATCGGGCGGCCCCGAACTGGGTCCGGCGCCACGTCATGCAGTTCCCACTCATGCCGCGTGACGCTACCGGGTCTACCGGGAAGTAACTGGGTGTGTCCCTATTCGGGACTCACCGGCTTCCCTTGACCTCCGCGAGTTGCGGTGGTCCTTGGTTGCCGTCCGAGGACCAACCCCGTTGGGGGTTGCCATGTCTCGGTTCCGACCCATGGCCCCAATGGTGCAGGGTGGCGGTCGGCTCTTCCCCGGCCCATCCGGGTGCAAACGCAGGTGACGGTGCGTCACGGGGCCGCTAGCAGCGGCGGTGATCGTTCACGGGCTCATATCGGGCGAGGTTGATCGCGGCGTTCACGTCCCGGTCCAGCACC
>JASBSH010000299.1 GCA_030149025.1 Actinomycetales bacterium
CCCGGCGGGAGTGTAGGCGAGCGGTCCGGGAGCGGACAACGACCGCGCACCCTGCCGGGACTCGGTGAACCGGATTTTCATGATCACCGGGGGTCAGGGGGTTCGGTCGTGTCGGGAGGGGTCAGCTCCTCCAGGTCGAACCCGAGCTGTGCGGCGACGCTGTTCTGCGGTGTGCGCAGGCCGAGGTGGGCCCAGCCCGCGGCGGTCGCGACACGCCCCCGGGGCGTGCGGCCGATCAGCCCCTCACGGACGAGGAACGGCTCGGCGACGGTCTCCACGGTCTCCGGCTCCTCACCCACCGCGACGGCGAGTGTGGAAAGCCCCACCGGCCCGCCGCCGAACCGCTTGCACAGCGCCTCGAGCACGGAGCGGTCGAGCCGGTCGAGGCCCAGCTGGTCGACCTCGTACACCTGCAGCGCGACGCGGGCGGCGTGGATGTCCACGGTGCCGTCGCCCTTGACCTGCGACCAGTCCCGGACTCGGCGCAGCAGGCGGTTGGCAACACGTGGTGTCCCACGGGACCGGCTCGCGATCTCGGCGGCACCGTCGTCGGTGAGCTCGAGCTCCAGCAGGGCCGCGGAGCGGCGCAGCACCTGCTGCAGCTCGTCGACTGCGTAGAAGTCCAGGTGACCGGTGAAGCCGAACCTGTCCCGTAGCGGGGCAGGGAGCAGACCGGCTCGTGTCGTGGCACCGACCAGGGTGAACGGCGGCAGCTCGAGCGGGATCGCGGTCGCGCCCGCGCCCTTGCCGACGATGACGTCGACGCGGAAGTCCTCCATGGCGACGTAGAGCATCTCCTCGGCGGGCCGTGCCATCCGGTGGATCTCGTCGAGGAACAGGACCTCGTTCTCCTCCAGCGAGGACAGCACCGCGGCCAGGTCCCCCGCGTGCTGGATCGCCGGGCCGCTCGTCACGCGCAGCGACGCTCCGAGCTCGGCCGCGATGATCATCGACAGCGTCGTCTTGCCGAGCCCGGGCGGCCCGGACAGCAGCACGTGGTCGGGCGTCCTCCCCCGGCCCTTCGCGGCCTCGAGCACCAGCGACAGCTGCTCGCGCACCACCTTCTGCCCGACGAACTCCTCCAGCCGCTTCGGTCGCAGCGCGGACTCGGCCGCCCGTTCCGCGTCGTCGGCGCCGGGGGCGACCACACGGGAACCGATGTCGGACTCGGGAAGCTGCGTGTCGTCGTCCGGGTCATCGACGTCGATCTCGGCCGACCCGTCGGCGAAGCGTTGGCCCGCCATGTCAGCTCCGCCCCAGGTGTTGCAGCGCGAGCCGGAGCGTGGCGGCGACGTCCGCGCCGTCCGCGCCGTGCGCGCCGTCCGCCGTCACGGCGTCGACGGCCTGCTGAGCCTGCTTGGCGTTCCACCCGAGGCCAACCAGCGCCTCGATCACCTGTTCGTGGTGTGCGCCGTTCGCTTGTAGCTGCGCCGCGGCAGCCTTGTCGCCTTCAGCGGCGTCGATCGGCGCGCCGAGCCTGTCGCTCAGCTCGAGGACGATGCGCTGCGCGCCCTTTCGGCCGATGCCGGGGACCTTCGTCAGCGCTGCCAGGTCCTCGGACGCGACGGCGCGACGCAGCCCGTCGGGGGTGTGCACGGCGAGCATCGCGAGCGCAAGGCGCGGTCCGACGCCGCTGACCGTCTGCAGGGTCTCGAAGACGTCGCGCTCGTCGGACCCGGCGAACCCATACAGCGTCAGCGAGTCCTCCCGGACCACGAGGGTGGTGTGGAGCGCCGCCTCGGAACCCACGCGCAGGGTGGCAAGCGTGCCCGGGGTCGCCTGGACGAGCATGCCGACACCGCCGACCTCGAGCACCGCCGAGTCCAACCGCACGGTCATGACCCGGCCACGCAGTGATGCGATCACCGCATTCCCTTCTCCTCGGACGCCTGTTCGACAGGCTAGCCGGGCCGTCTGACAGCGGTGATGCGACGCGCCGGGAGGCTCCCCGGCTCAAGGGGCACAGGAGCATCGGGGACGGCGAACCCGCGCGCCGCGCGTGCACGTGCCTGTTTCGCTGCGCTCGCCCAGGCGGCTTGCGCCGCAGTCGGTTTGCCGGCTCCGGTCGCGTTCTTGTTGGGGTTGGCTGTGGTTGTGCTCCCCCGCCACAGGTGGCACAGCGCAAGGGCGAGGGCGTCGGCGGCGTCGGCGGGTCGGGGCCGCTCGGGCAGGGCCAGGATGCGGGTGACCATCGTGGTGACCTGCTCCTTGCCGGCGCGGCCGTCACCGGTGACCGCGGCCTTGACCTCGCTCGGGGTGTGCAGGGCGACGGGGATGCCGGACCGGGCGGCTGCCAGGAGCGCGACGCCTGAGACCTGGGCGGTGCCCATCACGGTGCGGACGTTGTTCTGGCTGAACACCCGCTCGACGGCCAGCACGTCGGGTCGGTGACGGGCGAGCCACTCCTCAATCCGGTCGGCGATCGTCTGGAGGCGGTGGTGAAGGTCGTCGGTGGCCGGCGTCCGGACGACGTCGACGTCGACGAGCACTGCCTTGCGCCCGGGCCGACCGTCGATCACGCCCAGCCCGCACCGGGTCAGGCCTGGGTCGACACCGAGCACGCGCACGGGGTCAAGGTTCGCACCCCTGGGCAGAATGGTCGCTTCCCGTGCGGTACGACGGCGTGTCGGGGGGCGCTTCTGTCAGCCCGCGCCGTACCGGATCAGCCACTCGGTGTCCGGATCGCGACCACCGTTCGGGTCGGGCGCGGGCGACGTGTCGCTCATCTCGACGAGTTCGTCAGGCTCGGGAGGCTTGGGCAGCTGGGTGAAACGCTCCCGGCCTTCGGCGACCCGCTTGGCGAGCTCTTCCTTGGTGTGGTGCCGCTCCCGCTTGGTCATGACCGCAGTATGAACCCCGAAGCTGACCGCGAGACACGTTGATCATCGATCCGTGGAGTCGGGCGGTTCCGCGGAACCGTGCGGAAGATCGCGGCGTTCATGCCTTGGTGCTGAGTGCCTCCGCGGCGTTCGCCTCATGCCACCGAGTGCCTCCGCGGCGTTCCTACCGGTGCGGTGGCACTCCGCGGCGCTTGCAGCGGGCGGTGGCGCGGCCCGGCGGCTCGGCCGTCAGCCGACCTCGGCCATCACCTCGTCGGACACGTCGAAGTTGGCGTACACGTTCTGGACGTCGTCACTGTCCTCGAGCGCGTCGATGAGCTTGAAGATCTTCGTGGCGCCCTCGGCGTCGAGCTGCACCTGCGTCGCGGGGACGAACTGCACCTCGGCGGAGTCGTAGTCGATGCCGGCGTCCTGCAGGGCGGTGCGGACGGCGACCAGATCACCTGGCTCGCTGACCACCTCGAAGGACCCGTCGAGGTCGTTGACCTCCTCTGCGCCGGCGTCCAGCACGGCCATCAGCACGTCGTCCTCGGTGAGCCCGTCGGACGGGACGATCACCACGCCCTTGCGGGAGAAGAGGTACGAGACGCTGCCCGGGTCGGCCATGGTGCCGCCGTTGCGGGTCATGGCGGTGCGGACCTCCATGGCGGCGCGGTTCCGGTTGTCGGTGAGGCACTCGACCAGCATCGCGACGCCGTTCGGCCCGTAGCCCTCGTACATGATCGTCTGGTAGTCGGCGCCGCCGCTGTCGGCACCCGAACCGCGCTTGACGGCGCGGTCGATGTTGTCGTTCGGGACGGACGACTTCTTCGCCTTCTGGATGGCGTCGTAAAGGGTGGGGTTCCCGCCGGGATCACCGCCGCCGGTGCGCGCTGCGACCTCGATGTTCTTGATGAGCTTGGCGAACATCTTGCCGCGCTTGGCGTCGATGAGCGCCTTCTTGTGCTTCGTGGTGGCCCACTTGGAGTGGCCGGACATGCGGTGCTCCCTCAGGTCGAACGACTACCCGATGTTATCGCCGCACGGCTTCAGCCAGCGTCCCGGACGATCTCCACGAACAGCTCGTGCACTCGGTGGTCCCCCGTGATCTCGGGGTGGAACGACGTCGCCATCGCGTTGCCCTGGCGCACCGCCACGACCCGGCCGGCAGCGGGACCGGCGGGTACCCGCGCGAGTGCGTGGGCGCCGTCCCCGATCTCCTCCACCCAGGGTGCGCGGATGAAGACCGCACGTACCGCGCCCCCCGCGACCCCCTCGAAGTCCAGGTCGGACTCGAACGAGTCCACCTGCCGGCCGAAGGCGTTGCGGCGGACCGTGATGTCGATGCCGCCGAGGGTCTGCTGGTCGGGGCGACCGTCCAGGACCCGGTCGGCGAGCAGGATCATGCCCGCGCACGAGCCGTAGGCGGGCAGCCCGTCGGCGATGCGCTTGCGAAGCGGGTCGCGTAGCTCGAACACGCCGAGCAGCTTGTCGATCGTCGTCGACTCCCCGCCCGGCAGGACGATGCCGTCGATCTCGTCGAGCTCCTCGGGACGGCGCACCGGCACCGCCTTGGCGCCGAGCTCGGTGAGCACGGCGAGGTGCTCGCGGACGTC
>JASBSH010000304.1 GCA_030149025.1 Actinomycetales bacterium
GGACCCGTTCACGTCGCTCGGCGGCGATCCGCTCCGCCGCTTCGATCACCGGGTAGCTCTCGTGCTGCGGGGCGATGGAGGCCCAGTACTGGGCTGCCCACGACTCCCCGCCGGGCATCGCCCAGCTCGTCACGACCTCGAGCGGCGATGAGGTGTCCAGGGCATAGCGGGCAGCGAACCACAGGGCCTCGTCCGCCGCCGCCGAGCCATCCACGCCCACCAGCACCGGGGCGTCCGGCGCCAGATCGCGTCCCTCACCGCGCACAACCACGACAGGGCAATGCGCGTGAGTGGCCACGGCGTACCCCACGGAACCGAGCAGGGGCCCGGTCACCGTGCCGTGCCCACGGTTGCCGAGGACGACGAGGGCCGCTGTGCGCGAGGCCTGCTCCAGGGCGGCGGCCGCGCTGTGAACGGGTGTGACGGCGTCCGCGTGGAGCCCCGGGACGAGCTTGCGGGCCCGGTCCGCGCCGTCGTTCGTCACGTCCCGCGCCAGGGTGTCAGGAACGTGTCCGACCCAACCTGGTCGCCCCGCGGGGGCGAGAACCAGCGCCAGCTCGCTCGCGTGCAGCACGACGAGCCGCGCCCCCCTCCGGGCGGCTTCCGCCGTCGCCCACTCCAAGGCCTCGATGGCCGAGGCAGAGCCGTCGTAACCGGCGACGACGGCGCCGGTCATGTCCGTCATCGAGACCTCCCGTCACGTCCTAGTGTGACCATGACGCATCGAGAGAACGCGGCAAAGGGGCCAAGGTCCCGCGGCATCAAGGGTGCGGCAACGACACCCGTCGGGTGGTGACGAAATCGGGTCCTGCGGTGGCCGTCGATACGTCTCTGCCGGACTTGGCGAGGTCCGCCGTAACGTCGATCGAGTGGTCGCCGTCCGCACTAGTCTCGCTGCATGGCAGAGCGCCGCTGGAAGGCCCTCATCGTCGAGGACCACTCCAGCCTGCGGGCCCTCCTGGAGGACGACCCCGACATCTCCGTCATCGGACACGCCGCGACCGTGGCGGAAGGCTGCTCGCTGGCCGTCAGGACGCGACCACACGTGGTGCTCCTCGACTTCCGGATGCCCGACCTGTCCGGCGCGGACGCAGTGCGCGCCGTCCTGGGAGCCGTGCCGGATGTCGCGGTGCTCACGGTGACCGCGTCCACCGAGGCCGAGGCGCTCGAGCCGGTCGTGAGAGCCGGGGCGATGGGATTCGTCCGGAAGGACGCGGAGGCCGACGAGCTCGCGCTGGCCGTCAAGACAGTTGCCGCGGGCGGCGCGCACTTCTCCCGCACCGCGATGAACCGGCTGGTGCAGATCCGGTCAGGGGCCGAAGGAAAGTCGGTACTCTCGCCGCGGGAGATTGAGGTTCTCCAGCTCGTGGCGGACGGTTGGCCGATCCCGAAGATCGCCTCCGAGCTGCACCTCAGCCAGCACACCGTCCGCAACCACCTGCGGGCGGCGATGACGAAGCTGGGTGTGCACACGACCCTCGACGCCGTTGTGCACGCCGCCCGCGCCCGCCTCATAGACCTGCGGATGCCAGAGGGCGACACATGAGACGAACCCGTCACCGACGGGTCCTGGTTGTCGACGACGATGCTCGCTTTCGCGCGGCCGTCGTGGACCTGCTCGCCGACGAGAGCGACCTGGTGGTGGTCGCCGCCGTCGACTCCGTTGACGCGGCGCTTACCGTCGCGCGAGACCAGCCCCTCGACGCCGCCGTCGTGGACGTCCAGATGCCCGGCGTGGGCTGGGTGGAGCTGACGCGCAGACTGCGGCTGTCGCTACCCGACCTGACCGTCTTCGCCCTGTCCTCCGCCACCGACGACACGTCCCGGTCGGCGATGGCCGCGGCGGGCGCAAGCCGGTACTTCGTCAAAGGGGAGGAAACGCTCGACCTCGTCGACGCCCTGCTGCACGTACCCCGGGGGCCGAAGGCGACGAGCCGGGACGGCGACGCGTCCCCCTGAGCACCTTGGACAAAACCTCGCCAGGTGCGGTCTCCGACCCTCGCCGAGCCGCTGCTGCCGTAGACCGGCCGGCCTCGCCCCCCGCTTCGACGAGGCCGACCGGCCTCGCCTACGGGGTTGGTGTGGCGCGCTCGAGAGGCACCGAGGTAAACGACCCGAATTGTCCCATTTCCAACCCCTGGTTCTTAAGGGTTGCGCCAGGGTCCGGGGCGCGATCGCCGCTCTCGCGGCGACGATTGCGAGTCAACCCTGCATGACCGGTGGAGTGCAAGTGGTTACATAGGGTCAACGGTCAAGCAGTCAAAGTCGACAAGGCTCAGTCGACAAGGCTCAATGTCGCGCCTGCCCGGACAAGCGGGTCGGCACCTCGAACTCCACCACCGCGCCCCGGCCAGGAGCGCTTCGCAGGTTCCAAGTCCCCTGCACCACCTCGCACAGCCGCTGGCTTGACACCAGGCCGAGGTGACCCGGCTCCGGGTCGAGACCCTTCCTCGACGTCGAACCCGCGCCCATCGTCGGCGACCGTCACCCGACACCGCGCGTGTCCGACGTCCACGGCAACGTCCAAGCGGCTGGCGCCCGAGTGCTTGACCGCGTTGTGGACCGCCTCGCGGAAGACCCGGTAGGCCACGGATCGCACGGCCTGCTCCCCCGGTTCGGGGCCGTTGAACCGCAGCGTCCAGCGCATCCCCGCCGGAGTGACGGTCTCTTGGAGGTAGAGCCTCATCGCTGACTCCAGGCCCTGCTCGTCGAGGGTCGGCGGATGGAGCTCGAAGACGAGCCGACGCAGGCGCGCGATAGCTGCGGCCAGGTCGGTCTCCGCATCGGAGACGAGCTGTCCCACATCGGGGTCGATGTCCCCCACCCGCCGGCGCAACCGCTGGAGACGTACGGAGGCAGCCACGGCGGCCTGGATGGTGTCGTCGTGGATGCCGGAGGCGATCCGGCGCCGCTCGCCCTCCTGGCCGACGAGGAGGCTGCGGCGTGCGGCCGTCGAAGTCTCTCTGCGGAGCCTGACGCGCATGCGCTCGACCGCGTCGCCCAGTTGTACGAACTCCGGCGGACCGGTGGTGGGCACCTGACGGTCCAGGTCGCCGTCAGCGACAGCCGAGGCCGCCTGCACGAGCCGGGTGAGCGGGCGAGACAGCGACGATGCCGTCAGTCGCACGCCGAGAGCGACCAGCAGGGCGGTGCCGATCACGGTCGACGCCAGGACCCACAGCGACCGGCGCTGCGTGGCCTGGACGTCGGCGAGCGCAGCCGCTACCCGGTCGTCGACAGCCGACCGCAGGGTGTCCATGTCGTCACGGACGGCGTCGAACAACCGCAAGGAGGTCCCGGTGACGATGGTCTCCGTAGGGGCCCGACCGGACATAGTCGCCTTGACGGTTCGCTCGAGCGCGTCCTGGCGCCAGCTTCGTGTGGCCGTGTCGACGCCGTCGAGCGCTGCCGTCGACCGTGGGTCGTCTCCGAGCAAGCGTCGCAGCTGTTGCGTGCGCTGGTTCTGAGCGGCCATGCCGCTTTCGTAACGGCCGAGGACGGCGCTGTCACCGGTCAGGGCGAAGGCGGAGACGGCCGACTGCTGGTCGACGAGGGAACGGTAGAGGGAGTCGACTGCGTCCTGCGCCTGAGACGTCCCGTGCGAGACCTCTCCCGCCCTGCGGATGTCCGTCGCCAGCACGGCGACGGCGATGGTGTTGAGGGTCAGCGCGACGACGACGGCGACGAGCACCAGTCGCAGACGCTGCACCAGCGGCATGCTGTGCAGCACCGGCCCCCGGGGCGCTCGGCTCTTGTCGGTCATCGTCGCACCAACTGCCGTCTATGCTCGACCACTCCGCACACCATCGCGCCTCTGGTGACGGCCCATCGGACCTCGGACTCATTGTCCGCCGCGCAAGGCGGAAGCGGATGGGACTTGGGACTACACGTAGGGCCGGTGACTCGGTCACCGGCCCCACTGCTGCTCCCGCGACTGGACTCGAACCAACAACCATGCGATTTGATCTTGAGCAGTTGGGCCGCGTTTGGTGGCGTTGAAAGCCGACGTCACAGGGTGCGCAGCGTTGGTTGCGACGGTTGGGACGGCTAGGTGCGAGGGTATTGGGTGCGTAAAGACTGCCTCATGTCGGAACCCGCGTGGACTATCGGCCCTCCCCGTCCGTCGACGTGCGATCAGATGCCGAAGCTTCCTGCCGTCCCCATCCATAGAGAGCCCCCTCTCCCACCGCTGTCGAGCTCAGACGCGAGAAGAATCGCCCGCCGCCGCGAGGAGGGCGCGGATGCGCTGCGCGGAGGTCGGGTGGGAGGCGAGAAGCTTCCGTGACCATCCGCGGGCCGCACGCTGACCGTCGCCACGCCGGCGACCACGACGACGGCAAGTCGGGGGCCGGGGCTGGCGGCCGGCCAGGGCGCTCGCGGCACCAGTAAGCACCCTGCTCGTCAGGCGCCACAGCGCGCTAAGCCACGAGAGAAGCAGCATCGGCCGAGTCGCACCCGTGGCGTGATGGACGAGCTCGTGCACCAGCACGGCCACCAGCAGGTCTTCCGGCAGCCGACCGGATTCGTAGTCCTCCAGGACGCGGCTGGTAACCGCGAGGCTGCGTCCGCCGCCGTCGTAGGCGTTGGGCACCCGAGCACTCTGGACATACAGCTCGACATCATCGGCTTCGGTTCCGGTCACTCGTAGGGCCGTCGTCCACGCCGGCTGGAGCGCTGCAGCCTGCCCGGGAGTGGGGCGATGAAAC
>JASBSH010000320.1 GCA_030149025.1 Actinomycetales bacterium
GCCGGACCGTCTCCAGCCACGGGGCCGCCCGCTCGACCTCGTCAGCGACGAGCGCGTAGTAGTCCGGCGCGCGCAGCATGGCGTACCGCATCGGGTCCAGGTCGAGCTCGAGCGTCGCGGTCGGCGACACGACGGCCAGACGGCGCCACGTCGCCGTGAGCGCGGCCGTCGCCGGGTTCTGGTGCCGGTCCCAGAAGCACCAGGTGCGGTCATCGGGCCGGTCGGTGAGGCGGTCGACGTCGTCGCACAGGGCGACCTACCACCGGCGGCCGGTGGACGGTCCGACGCGCTGTGCCACGAGGGCCAGCTCGTGCAGGACCGTCAGGCCGGCACCGCCCACGCCGACCAGAGCGAGGTCGACGTCCGCCGGCGTGCGATCAGGCTCGCTCGTCACGCTCGTCCTGCGCCGCGATCGCCTCGAGCACCTGGTTGGAGATCTGCTCCAGGACGCGCCTCTGCTCGGGGGTGATGACGTCGAACAGGACCCGCCGGACGGCGGCGACGTGGCGGGGGGCGACGGCCACCAGAACGTCCCACCCGGCATCGGTGAGCACGGCGATGCTCCCGCGGGCGTCGTGCGAGGAGCGTTTGCGCTGGACCCAGCCGCGCTCCTCCAGCCGGTCGACAGCGTGGGACAGCCGGCTCGGCGAGGAGCTGGTGAGCTCGGCGAGCTCGCTCATTCTCAGGGACCGGTCGGGCGCCTCGGACAGCATCGCCAGCACCACGTAGTACGTGTGCCCCATCCCGGCGTCGCGGCGCAGCTGCCGGTCCAGCGCCTCGGGCAGGCGGCGGCTCATGGCGAGATACGCGCGCCACGTGCGCTGCTCGTCATCCTCCAACCACCGTGTCATGCGCCCATCATGGCCGTCTTCGCAACCCGGGCGGGGGACGCTGGCGCTGATTACGCTGGCCGGATGACCGAGGTGCACGAGGTCCAGCGCCAGCACGGGCTGCTGCCCAGGACCACCCGGCGCAGGCCGAAGGTCGTCATCGTGGGCGGCGGGTTCGGCGGACTGTCCGCCGCCAAAGCCCTGCGGCGCGCGGATGTCGAGGTGATGCTGCTCGACAAGAACGGCTACAACACCTTCCAGCCGCTGCTGTACCAGGTCGCGACCGGCGGGCTGAACCCCGGAGACGTCACGTACACGCTTCGGGCGTTCGCCGGGCGCTACCGCAACGTCCGGTTCCAGCGACGCAAGGTGACCGGCATCGACCTGGAGAAGAAGCACGTTCTCGTCGAGGAGGGTGAGCCGTTCGCGTACGACTACCTCGTGCTGTGCCCCGGCGTGGCGGCGAACTACTTCGGTGTGCCGGGCGCCGAGGAGAACGCGATGGTCATGTACAGCCGGTCGGGGGCCATCGAGGTCCGTGACCACGTCATGGCCAGCGTCGAGGCCGCAGCCCAGGGCCGCCCAGGAGCACCGGAGCCGGTCGTCGTGATCGTCGGCGCTGGAGCCACCGGGGTCGAGATGGCCGGCGCCCTCGCCGAGCTGCGGAACGTCGCGATCCCGCTCTCCTACCCCGAGCTCACGCTCGATCGGGTCCGGGTGGTGCTGGTCGAGATGAGCCAGCACGTGCTCGGCCCGTTCGCTGAGCCACTGCGCGCATACACGGCGGAGGCGTTGCGGAAACGCGGTGTGGAGCTACGGCTGAACACCGCCGTGCACGAGGTCGGCCCGGACTACGTCGTCATCGGGGACGGCGAGAAGATCCCGTCCGCCGTCACCGTGTGGGCGACCGGCGTCTCGGCCGCGCCCGTCGTCGGCGGGTGGGGGCTGCCGACCGGCAAGGGCGGGCGGATCCTCGTCGGTGCCGACCTGCAGGTGCAGGGACATCCCGGTGTCTTCGCGGTCGGTGACGCGGCCGTCGCCCCCGACGCACCGCTTCCCCAGCTGGCCCCTCCTGCGATGCAGGGTGGCCAGCACGCGGCCAAGCAGATCCCGCGCCTCATCGCCGGCGAGCCGACCGAGCCGTTCCGGTACCACGACCGCGGCACGATGGCGACGATCGGCCGCAGCGACGCGGTGGTGCAGCTGCCGTTCGGGCTCAAGCTGAAGGGCGTGATCGCCTGGCTCGCCTGGGTCTTCCTGCACGTGATGGAGCTGATCGGCTACCGGAACCGGTTCGCCACCATCGCGAACCTCAGCGTGCACTACCTGTCCTGGCCGCGGGCCCTGAACGTGATCGTCGGCGACGTGCCGACGCAGGACGCCCCCCGAGGCAGCAACCCCTCCTGACCCTTCTCTCCCGGTGATCTCCCGGTGCTCTCCCTGCTGCGCGGACCCGCGCAAGGGCGGCTGGCGACCGCGGTGGGCGGGGAACGAGAATCAGCACCATGCAGGAGAGGGCCGACGCGGAGCCGAACGCGAACAAGCCTGTCAACGCGAACAATCCTGTCCTCGACCTGGTGGACGCACGCTACGGCGATGCGCTGACGGCTCCGCTGCTGGAGGAGGTCCAGCTGGACCTCACTGCCCGCTACGGCGGCCCGGACGGGACACCGGTCGCCGCGGAGGAGTTCACCCCTCCCCACGGTGCGTTCCTCGTCGTCACCGTGGACGGCGCCCCGGCGGGGTGCGCGGGACTGCGCCGGCACGACCACGACGCGGCAGAGCTGAAGCGCATGTACGTGCGTCCGGAGCACCGGCGACGCGGCGTCGCGAGGTGGTTGCTCGGGGCGGTCGAGGAGCGGGCACGCGTGCTGGGCTACCGGCGGTTGCTGCTGGAGACGGGCGCCGCGCAGCCGGAGGCGATCGCCCTCTACGAGAGCTGCGGGTACCGGCTGGTGCCGGGCTTCGGGCACTACCGGTGCTCGCCGACGTCCCGCAGCTTCGGGAAAGACCTTTGACCTGAACTGGCGTCGATGGCGGGCTCTCGGCCTGGGCACGGTCCAGGTGCAGCCTCGTACAGCGCGTAGGCGGCGCCGATGACCGGCTGGGCAACGTTGCGGACGCGCGTGCCGCCGTCCGTCAGTCCCAGCTGGGTACCGGCGTGCGCGTGCCCGTGGATGGCGAGATCGGCACCCGCGCGGTCGATCGCCTCCCCGAGCGTGTCGTTGCCGAGGAACGGCCAGATCTCCGGCGGTTCACCGACGAGCGTCTGGTCGCACGGGGCGCCCCAGGTCCCGGTACTCGTCGGCGACGACCGCCGCCTCGTCCACCGTCCCGTGCTGGGTTAGGTCACCGGCGAGCAGCAGGACGTCGGCACGGTCCGCCACGTCCTTCAACCCCTCGCGGTGCCGGCCGGCGATGTCCGGCGCGAGGTGCACGCCCCCCACGGCAGCGACCCTGATCACCGGATCTCCTCCACCTTCCTCGGCGCCTGCGAAAGCTCCGACTCCGTGCAGACGATCTCGTCAACCAGCTCGGCGTCCGGGCCCATCTCCCGGACCACCTCCAGCACCGCCCGGCGCCGCTGGTCGCTCGACACCTGGCCCCGCACGAACAGCCGGCCCGAATGCTCGGCCAGCTGCACGCCCATCTCGGCCGTTCTGGGGTCCTGCTCGCCCCCGACGCGCGCCTTGAACAGCCAGTCCTCGGGCGGGTCGATCGTCTCCAGACCGCGTTCCTCCAGCGAGCGCCACGCCTTCTCGCGGTCGGCCTCGCGGATCACGAAGTCCACGTCGTCACGACTGTCCGGTCCACCGCGGGCGTACACCGCGCACCCACCTGCGAGGGCGAAGGGGACCTCCGCCTCCTTCAGCGCCACCGCGACCGTCTTGAGCGCCTCGAGGACCTGGAGCTCCACGCACGTCGTGAAGGCGGACTTTCCCGAAGGTTGGGATGTCAATAGTGTCGGGTCGGATCACTCATATCCACTCAGGTCACCCATAGCACTAGGAGAGAGCATGGCGACGACACGCACCTCAAGCGCCCACTGGGAGGGTTCGCTGATGGAGGGCTCCGGCACCACGACCCTGGAGTCGTCCGGCCTCGGCACCTACGACGTGACGTGGGCGGCCCGGTCCCAGGAGCCAGGCGGCAAGACCTCCCCCGAGGAGCTGATCGCCGCCGCGCACGCCACCTGCTTCTCCATGGCCCTGTCCAACGGCCTCGCCCAGGCGGGCAACCCGCCGGCATCGCTCGACACCAAGGCGCACGTCTCCTTCCAGCCCGGGCAGGGGATCACCGGGATCCGGCTCGAGGTCGTGGGCAACG
>JASBSH010000327.1 GCA_030149025.1 Actinomycetales bacterium
GCCGGCAACGCGGCGGTCGCGGGGACCAAGACCACCGCTCCGGTCACGAAGGACTCGAAGAAGAAGTCGGAACCGCCGGCCGATCTCGTGTCGTTCGTGTCGCCGTCCGGGAACATCGGTTGCGTCCTGTCGTCGGAGGGCGCGCGCTGCGACATCGACGAGAAGTCGTGGGAGCCGCCGGCCAAACCGGCTGACTGCGAAGGCGATTGGGGCGTCGGTGTCGCGGTGGGCGCCCAGTCGGCGGGGCTGGTGTGCGCGACCGACAGTGCCATGAAGAGGGGTGACGAGAAGGGTGACGAGCTCGCGTACGGGGCGACCCAGCGGGTCGGCGACTACGTGTGCGAGTCGTCTCGCACCGGCATGAGGTGTGAGAACACCGAGACAGGGCGTGGATTCACGATCGCGCGGGCGGGCTACACGACGTTCTGAGCCGTCACCTGAGCGGATCTTGCAGTTGTGCACGCGGACCCGGCCATCTACCCCCCCCCCCCCGACAATGCCGGCGCCGGCACGCATTGCAGCGTCATGTCCGGCTGAACCGGCTTCCAACCGGACCTGACGCGGCGATGTCGCGCGGTTCCTGCATCGTGCGACGGACCCGCATGGACTCAGGCTTGGTGGGGCGTGCCCTTGCTGGCTGGCGAGCTGCACGAGTGGGCTGCTGGTCACTCGGGTTGGAGGGACCCCGGATCGGCGTTCGCGCCGCAGATGATGACAGCGATGCGCTCGCCTGGTCGTGGCGTGTAGGCACCGGAAACGAGTGCGGCCGGCGCGACAGCTCCACCCGGCTCGACGATGAGCCGAAGTCGTTGCCACAGATGCTGCCTCGTCTCGAGCACGGCCTGCGGCGACACCACCACCGAGCGGGCGCGGGCGGACGTGAGTGTGTGCCACGGTGTTCCGCCGAGCCTGGTGGCGCCGAGAGCATCGGCCGCCACTCCCCCCACCTCGACATCGACCGGCCGTCCTGCCGCCAAGGCCTCGTGCCAGGTCCGGCTGCCCTCCGGCTCTATCCCGATCACCTCGGCGCGACCGTCGAGGGCCGCGGCGACACCGGATGCCAGACCGCCCCCGCCCACGGCGACGAGCACGGTGTCGACCTCGTTGATCCCGTGCCGCCGGTCGGCCAGGTCCTCCAGCAGCTCGAGCGCGAGCGTGCCCTGCCCGGCGACGACGGCAGGGTCGTCGTAAGCGTGCACGGCGAAAGCCCCCGTGGACTCGCGATACTGCTCGGCGGCATGAAGCGCCTGCACGTAGCGGTCGCCGACGAGGCGCGCGTCGGCGCCCAGCTCCCGAAGCCCTTCCACCTTGGCCTTCGGCGCGGTGGTCGGCACGAAGACGGTTGCCCTGACGCCGAGCTGACCGGCCGCCCAGGCGACGGCCAGCCCGTGGTTGCCCCCGCTCGCGGCGACAACACCGGCGGCCGGCAGCTGACCGGCGGCCAACAGGGCCGACAGTGCGCCGCGCGCCTTGAACGAGCCGGTGTGCTGCAGCTGCTCGAGCTTGAGCGTGACCGGAGCGTCCCCGAAGACGCCGGCCTCGACGTCCAGAAGAGGGGTCCGGCGAATCCGGTCGCCGAGCATCCGTTGCACGAGCACGACGTCGGCCCGAGTGACCAGCGAGCCCGGGACCTGCTGAAGCGTCATGCCCCGATTCTTCCGGGCCGCGGGGCCGGGGATCTGCACAACTGCAAGATCATCACGAGGGCGGGCTGCGCAAGTGCAAGATCACGGGCGGGAGCGACATCTGCGCAACTGCAAGAATCACGAGCGAAGGGGGGCTACACGACCTCGCGGCGGGTCTTCGGCACCTTCGTGATGAACGTGAGCACCATCGAGGCCAGCGCGATGATCCCGATGACGGTGTACGCGAGCGTGTAGTTCCTGCCGGAGCCGATAAGCGAGGAGGCGATGATCGGGCCGATCACGCCACCGAGGCTCCAGCCGATCAGCATGAGCCCGTAGATCGCACCGGCGTACCTGACGCCGAAGTAGTCGCCGGCAGTCGCCGGCATCGTGCCGAACCCACCGCCGTAGCACAGGTAGACGATCGCGGCGAGGATGAAGAACAGGACGCCGTTCGACGCGTGCGGCAGGATCAGCAGGCTGACACCCTGCAGACCGAGCATCGCCGCGAACGCGGGCATCCGGCCGATGTAGTCGGACGCCGCCGCCCACACTATTCGCCCGCCGCCGTTGAAGATCGCGAGCACGCCGACCACCGCAGCCGCCGTCGTCGCCGTGTAGCCGGCGATGTCGGTGCCGCTGGCCGCCGCTTGGGAGATCAGGGCGATGCCCGCGCTGACGTTCAGGGTGAGGATCGCCGTGAGCAGGTACCACTGCGGCGTCCGCAGGGCCTCGCCCTCCGTGTAGTCCTTCCCGCGGTCGCCGCCCCCCGCCGAGCTCTGCTCGTAGCCCGGCACCACGTAGTCCGCAGGAGGGTTCCGGAAGATCGATGCGCCGATCAGGGACATCACGAGGTAGCCGATCCCCAGCGGCAGGAAGGCCTTGGTCGGTTGCTCAGGATCATTGCCGATCAGCCACTGGGCGACCGGGGAGGTGAGCACCGCGCCGAAGCCGAAGCCGCCGACCGCCAGGCCCGTGATGAGCCCGCGCTTGTCCGGGAACCACTTGAGGAGCATCGCGATCGGCACGATGTAGGCGAACCCGAGCCCGAAACCGCTGATCACCCCATAGCCCAGGATGATGAGCCAGAGCTGGTCGCCGCTACGCGCGAACGAGGCGAGGACGACACCGATCGCGTAGATGATCCCGCCGATGACGGCCACGATGCGAGGGCCGCGTCGGTCCTGGATCCGGCCGCCGAGGTAGCTACCGATGAAGATCATGGCGATCGTGACGGTGAACGGCAGGGACGCCTCGACGGTGCTCAGGCTGAACGCCGGCGCCTCCCGCAATGCCTTCGCGAACACGCTCCACGCGTAGACGGCACCGATCGAGAACTGCAGCAGCAGGGCTCCGGCCACCAGCAGCCAGCGGAAACCACCTGGCGGCGTGCCGCCGCGAGCGCCCGCGGCGCGGGCAGTGCCGAGCGACTCCTCGTGCGCCATGATGCGCCCCTCCCTGTCAGTGACCGGGCCAGACGCTGCCGTCCGTGACGAGGGGTTCAGTCCTCGTACCGGATCGGCTGGCCCCGGTCCAGCCGTTCGCGTTGCGGCACGACGGTGTACCGCGGATCCTTGGCCGATTCCTGCCCTGCGTGGAAGATCCCAAACCTGGTGCAGACGGAGCCGGTGATCAGTGCAGCCCCCGACACGATCCCCGCGAGCCGGCTACGTCCCGACAGCAGCGCGCCGACGGCGCCGAGTGCGGTCAGTGCCTTGCTGGCACGCATCAGCCGGCCCGCTGTGCCCTGGTGCAGCGGCTCCGCAGTGATGCCCATCGAGCGCTCCATCTGCTGCTCGGCCGCCATCTCGAGCACGGCACCACCGACGGCCATGCGCCGCGCTGGACCCGCCTCCTCCGGCGGCACGGCCAGCAGACCGAGCCCGCCCGCTGCCGCCGCGGCCGACCCCACGAACACGAAGGGCAGCTCCCGGTACGCCTCGTGCCACGACGGCGTCGCGGTGTCCGCGAGCAGCACCGCCGTGTAGGCCGCCACGGGCGGGGCCGTCACCGCGGCAACCATGCCCGCCGGCTTGCCGAGCGCCGACGCCAGCCGCAGCACACCTCGCCTGTTGCCCTCGGGCAGCATGTCGACGAGCTCCGAGACCGCCGCGAGGCCGGCGAAGGGCCCGTAGGCCGACAGGATCCACGTGCCGACGGACATCGGCGAGGTGAGCTTCATCGTCCGGAGCATGTTGAGGAAGCGGCTCGGCCGACCGAGGTCGTGGATGAGCGTCACGAGCGTCACGGTCAGCGACAGCAAAGAGGCCACTCGTCCGACGCGACGGAGGGTCGGCCGTTCGGTGAGATCCCCGCCGGCGGCCAGCATCGACGAGCCAGCGGCCAGACCACCGAAGAACATGTAGGCCGGGATGTCCGCCTCCCAGGGGGCGGGCTTGACGATCGGCCGGCCGTAGTAGGAGGTGAACTCCGCCTCCGGAACCATCGACTGCTCGCCGTCGCGCTTGCGGCGCCGTCCCCTTCCGCGCCGACGAGCGTCCTGCTCAGGGCGCTTGAGCTCCGTCATCGACGCCTCCCGAGGAACGACAGGACCGCACCGGCGAACAGCGTCACCGCGGCGGCGGTGGCGCGGTTGAACATGCGCGGCAGGTCCCGGGTGGTGACCACCGGGTCCGGGGGCAGCCCGTACACCTCCGGCTCGTCGAGCAGCAGGAAGAACGCCCCCGCCCCGCCGACACCGTCGTTGGGGTCGTGTCCGTAGAGCCGTGCCTCCTGCACACCGTCGGCGTGGAGCTTCTCGAGTCGCTCCTCCGCACGCCGGCGGAGCTCGTCCACGTCCCCGAACTGGATCGACTCGGTCGGGCACGCCTGCGCGCACGCCGGCGTCATACCGGCGCCCAGCCGGTCGTAGCAGAGTGTGCACTTCTGGGCGATGCCCACGTTCTTGGCGCCCTCGGGTCCCTTGCGACGCTCGATGACCCCGTAGGGGCAGGCCGGAACGCAGTAGCCGCAACCGTTGCAGATGTCGTCCTGCACCACCACGGTGCCGAACTCGGTCCGGAACAGCGACCCGGTGGGGCAGACGTCCAGGCAGGCGGCGTGCGTGCAGTGCTTGCACACGTCCGACGACATGAGCCAGCGGAAGTCCGGCTTGCCGTCCTCCTCGGCCGCCGTGTCGCCGTCCGAGGTGCGGATCGAGGGCATGCCCAAGTCGACCGGCGCGCTGGAGCCACCGTCGCGCCGTCCGGCCGGCTGTTCGATGAAGGCGACGTGGCGCCAGGTACTCGCCCCCAGCGCTCCGGTGTTGTCGTACGACATTCCCAGGAAGTCGAACCCGTCGTCCGGGATCGCGTTCCACTCCTTGCACGCGACCTCACACGCCTTGCAGCCGATGCAGACGCTGGTGTCGGTGAAGAAGCCCTTGCGGGCCGGCGGGTCCGAGTACCCGGACTCCACGGCCGGGTCGATCGGACCGAAGAGGCTGTTCTTGCCGATCACGCCTGCTCCCCTCGGTCGGCGACCGCCTGCGACGCGCGGACGGCGTCGGCGTCTGCCGTCACCACCGGGGCGCCGTCATTCGCCTGCGCCCGCTCGACGTACCCCTCGACGTACTCCCGCAGGGCGGGCCCGGTCGGACGCCGGCCGGGACGAACGTCGCACGTGCCCACCTTGGACTCCTGGATCAGCACGTTCGGGTCCAGGGTGATGCCGAACAGGTCGTTGGTGGAGTCACCGGTGACCATCCCGCCGGTGCCCCAGTGGTACGGCAACCACACCTGGTGCACGACACGGCCCTCCACGCGCAGTGGCCGTAACCGGTCGGTGACCAGGACCCGTCCCTCGACCGCCGACCGCGCCGTCACGACGTGGCACCAGCCACCGTTCACGAGGCCGCGTTCGGCTGCCAGCTCCGGCGAGACCTCCACGAACATCTCCGGCTGCAGCTCCGACAGGTACTGCAGGTATCGGCTCATCCCACCCGCGGTGTGGTGCTCCGTGAGGCGGCTCGTCGTGAAGATGTAGGGGAAGACCGCGACCGCTTCCTCGCTGCTCGGCGGGCTCGGGTTCAGCGGGTTGTCGTCACGCGAGTACTGCTTGCGCGTCGGGTTCGCCTGCTGCCCGTACAAGGCGTTGCGGAACGGCGACTCGACGGGCTCGTAGTGCGTGGGCAACGGCCCGTCGATCAGCCCTTGCGGCACGTACAGGGCGCCCTTGCCGTCCCCCTGCATGATGAACGGGTCGACACCCTCGATCGCCTTCACGCCCTCAGCACCCTCGGGCGCGCGGTACGACGGGGGCTTGGTCTTCTCGAAGTCGGGGACGTCGTGGCCCGTCCACTGGCCGGCCTCCTCGTCCCACCAGACGTAGGCCTTGCGCTCGCTCCACGGCTTGCCGTCCGGGTCGGCGGATGCCCGGTTGTAGAGGATGCGCCGGTTCGCCGGCCACGCCCAGCCCCACTCGGGGGCGACCCAGGACTGCTCACTGCCCGGCTTGCGCCGCGCCGCCTGGTTCACCCCGTCGGCGAAGACCCCGGTGTAGATCCAGCAGCCACCGACCGTGGAGCCGTCGGCCTTCATCTCGTTGAAGGAGGACAGCGGACGGCGCGTGGCCACCTCGTAGCCGTTGATCTCCATCAGCACGGCCTCGGCGCTCGGCTCGGCCCATTCGCCGCTCGCCGGGCCGGAGTCGTGCACGGGGTAGTCCCACGCCAGGTCCAGAAGCGGCCGGTCGCGCTCCTCGGTAGAGCCGGCGAGACGCTCCCGCAACAGACGGCCGAGGTGGTAGAAGAACCACAGCTCCGAGCGGCAGTCGCCCCTCGGGTCGAGTGCCTTCTCCCGCCACTGCAGCATCCGCTGCGTCTGGGTGAAGGTCCCTTCCTTCTCCACGTGGCTCGCCGCCGGCAGGAGGAAGACCTCGGTGGCGCACTCCTCCGGCACGATCTCGCCGGTCTCCACCTCCGGTGAGTTCTTCCAGAAGGACGCGCTCTCGATCTCGAACAGGTCGCGCACCACGAGCCAGTCGAGGTTCGCCATGCCCAGCCGCTGGGCCCGCCCGTGGGCGGAGCCGACCGCGGGGTTCTGCCCGAGCAGGAAGTACCCCTTGACCTTCCCGTCGATCATGTCGAGGACCGTGCGGTACGTACCGTGGTCGCCGGTCAGCTTCGGGATGTAGTCGAAGCAGTAGTCGTTCTCCGCCGTGGCGGCGTCTCCCCAGTAGGACTTCAGCAGGCTGATCGCGAAGGCGTCGGCGTTGCTCCAGAAGCCCTTCGCCCCGGGCTGGCGCACCTTGTCGACCCACGACTGCAGGTCGGGATGGTCCGTCGCGTGCGGCATCGGAAGATACCCGGGCAGCAGGTTGTACAGCGTCGGGATGTCCGTCGAGCCCTGGATGCTGGCGTGTCCGCGCAGCGCCATGATGCCGCCGCCGGGTCGGCCCATGTTGCCCAGCAGGAGCTGGAGGATCGCGCCGGTGCGGATGTACTGGACGCCGACACTGTGCTGGGTCCACCCGACGCTGTACACCAACGCCGTCGTCCGGTCGCGGCCCGAGTTCTCGGTCCAGGCGTGGCACACCTCCAGGAAGGCCTCCTGCGACACGCCGCAGATGCGCTCCACCATCTCCGGGGTGTAGCGGGCGAAGTGCCTCTTGAGGATCTGGTAGACGCAGTTCGGGTGCTGCAGCGTCTCGTCCCTGGGCGGGAAGCCCGGCATCTGCGCGCCGTGCGTCTCGTGCTGCATCGAGGAGGCGGTCTCACGCTGTTGGTGGGTGCCCGCCTCGCTGTTGCCGGTGTGCTCCTGCTGCGCGTACTGCCACGACCTCGTGTCGTAGGTTCGCGTGTCGGGGTCGAAGCCGGAGAATAGGCCGTCGAACTCCTCGGCGTCGACGTAGTCCTCACTGACGATCGTCGCTGCGTTCGTGTACGCCAGCAGGTACTCACGGAAGTCCAGCTCGCCTGAGAGCACGTAGTTGACGATGCCGCCGAGGAACGCGATGTCGGTGCCTACACGGATGGGCACGTGCGTGTGCGCCATCGCGCTGGTCCTCGTGAACCGCGGGTCCACGTGGATGACCTTGGCCCCGCGCTTCTTCGCCTCCATCACCCACTGGAAGCCCACGGGGTGGGCCTCGGCCATGTTCGAGCCCTGGATGATGATGCAGTCAGCGTTGGCCAGGTCCTGCTGGAACGTCGTGGCGCCGCCGCGACCGAAGCTGGTCCCCAGACCGGGGACGGTGGCGGAGTGTCATATGCGCGCCTGGTTCTCGATCTGCACGGCTCCCATCGCCGTGAAGAGCTTTTTGATGAGGAAGTTCTCCTCGTTGTCCAGCGTCGCGCCACCGAGCCCGGCGATACCGAGGGTGCGCCGAACCCGGCGGCCGTGCTCGTCAACGTCCTGCCACGTCTCGGCGCGCGTGGAGACCACCCGGTCCGCGATCATGTTCATCGCGGTCTCGAGGTCGAGGTCCTCCCACTCGGTGCCGTAGGCACGCCGGTAACGCACCTTGGTCTGCCGCAGCGGGCTGGTGACCAGGTTCTTGCTCGCAGAGCCCTTGGGGCACAAGCGCCCGCGGGAGATGGGACTGTCGGGGTCACCCTCGATCTGGATGACCTGCTCGCCCTTGACGTAGACCTTCTGACCGCATCCGACGGCGCAGTAGGGGCACACGCTACGAGCGACCCTGTCGGCCGTCTCGGTGCGGGCGCTGATCTCGTCGGTGTTCGCCGACCTGACCGCAGGGCCCCGGCCCAGGAAGTCGCGGCCCGTCAGCTGCCGCAGAACCGGCCACCCCAGCCACTCCCGTGCCATGGCTGCACTCTGGCACAGATCAATGGGGCGCGCACGGGTTGAGTTCTCAAACGTCGGCACTGCGAAGCTGGGGAACTCCCGTGGAACGATCCTGCTCGTGACGAACGAGGGGAACACGAACCGTTACGGCGCCATCACCGACGTTCCCGGAGTGGCGGTCGGCAGCGCCGAACGCAGCGGCGACGGCTGGCTCACCGGCGTCACCGTGGTCCTGCCGCCGCCCGGCACCGTCGGAGCCGTTGACGTGCGCGGGGGCGGCCCGGGCACCCATGAGACCGACGCCCTGGCGCCCGGCACGCTGGTGCCCACCGTCGACGCCGTCACGCTCACGGGCGGCAGCGCCTACGGCCTGGTGAGCGCCCATGGGGTCCAGCGCTGGTGCGAGGAGCACGGGCGAGGGTTTCCCGTCGGCGAGGGCCTCGTCGTCCCGATCGTCCCCGCCGCAGCGGTATTCGACCTCGGTCGCGGCGGCGACCCGGCTGCACGTCCCGACGCGGGGCTCGGGTACGAGACTGTGGACGCCGCCACGCGCGGCCCCGTACGGACCGGCTCGGTGGGTGCCGGGACGGGGGCGCAGTGCAACGCCGGCGTCCTCAAGGGCGGGGTCGGAACGGCGAGTGTCCGACTGCCCGGTGACGTC
>JASBSH010000332.1 GCA_030149025.1 Actinomycetales bacterium
GGGCCGATGTTGCCGAGCTGGGTCCACAGGGTGTTGTAGATCGGCCAGAGTTCGTTGGCGGTGGCGGCGAACCCGTCGCGGTCCCTCCACCCGGCCTCGGCCATCGTGCGGGCGACGACACCCATGTCGACTTTGTCGTCCGAGGTGGCCATATGCACGAGCACGACGGCGGCGGCCGAGCCGGTGAAGTCGTCGTCGCCGACCACCAGGCGCTCGGCGCGGAACGCCCACAGTTCGGCAGGGTCGGCCAAAGTGGTCTTGCCGGCGGCGGTGAGAAGCAGGGAGTTCTTGTGCTTGCGCAGCAGCCGGTCGTTCTGCAGCGCCACACGGAAGTCGGAGACGATGTGCACGTCGATCTCGCGGGTCGCGGAGTGAATCCAGTCGACCCCGGTCGGAAGAACCGTCAGGGCCTCAGTCAGCACCGCCGGTTTCAGCCACCCGGCCGCGGTGAGCGGGAGGCCGCCGGGCGCGGCCGCGCGGTCGAGGAACCACAGGTGAGCGGCCAGCGCGTCCCGCAGAGCGGTGCCTGTGGGGGACGGCCCGGCGTTCGCGCCGACCTCGGCGACCCGGTCGCCCAGCGCCTCGAGCAACGGTGATCCGGCCAGCCCGGACAGGACATGACCGAGCCGGGGGTGAGGGTAGCGGCGTTCGTGCAGCACGCTCTCCATCGTCGCCTACCCGCCGACGTGCACCCACCACCCCGTGCCGCTGGCTCCTCGCCGTGGCCTCACGCCGCGACCAGGGCGGCGATGAAGGCGTCCTCTGCCGCACGGCGGCGCGCGACATCCTCGTCGACGAACGCGGCGAAGTCGGCGTCGCGGTCGAGGATGACGACCTCCTCGACCGGCGCGGGCTGCGGCTCACCCGGCCAGGCGGTGATCCGGGTCGGGCGGTCGCGGTCGAGCTTCGTGCCGCACTCGGCCGTCCACTGCTTCAGGCGCACGCACGCGTCGCGGAAGTCGCGGTGCCAACCCAGCGGTGCCGAGCCGTTCTGCTTCGGGTCGTACGCGCACAGCCAGTGCAGGTGCAGCGCCGACAGCTCCCACACCAGCTCCCAGTGCCGGTACCAGAACGGAGGCAGTGTCGTCGGGCCGAGCCCGTAGGTGTCGCGCAGCCACTTCACCCAGCCGTCCAGCTCGTTCCACTCGAAGCGTGCATCGGTCGAGGTCAGCAGGTTCCAATTCACCGGGTGCGGCGGCTCGACCTCCGACTCGTCAGCGGCGGCGTCCGGCATCGCTTCGGGCTCCGGCTCGTCGGCGAGCGGTACCTCGAAGTCCTCACTGCGCGTGGGCACGGTCGCCTCACAGGCTCATCGGGCGCACCGGCTGTGCTGCCGGAACCGGGGTCGACGGCTCGACGGCCTGAATGCGACGCTGCTCCCGGTCGACGGCGTACGCGGTGCGGGTGGAGTCGTGACCCAGGCGCTTGGCGACGAACTCCTCGCCCGCCAGCGTCTGCCCGTCCCGCTCGAACGTGAAGCTGCGCACGTACCCCTCGGCGACGAACGAGTCGCCCTTGGCGAACATCTGGAACGCTCGCTCGGCCGTGCGCCGGAACATCACCAGGTCGTGGAACGTGGTCTCGCCCTGGGTGAACGATCCGTCGGGGTTGCGCTCGAAGTGCTCCTGCGCGATGCGCACGTAGAACCGCGCCTCGCCCTTGGAGTTGAACGACAACTGCGGGTCGGTCGCGATGAACCCCGACAGGGACTCCTGAGTCTGGATCGCCATGGCCTGCTCCTGCCTGTCACGCGGCCAATCGGGCCGCTCTCAACAGAACAGGTGCGCTTCGGCTCCCCGTCGAAACCGGGGTTGTGAGGCGTTCCCGCCTCTACCGCAGCGGACGAAGGTTCTGGGCGATGGGCAGATCGAAGACCCACGTTTCCAGGGACGCGGAACCCACGGACTGGGCTGCTCCAAACTCGTCGGCGACCATCACGACGTGCGCCCTCGTGACCTCGGTGAGGCGAACGCGGCGCTCGACACCGAGGTCGACCAGGTGTGGTTCAGCGAGAAACGCCAGGCCCGTCTCGTCGATCGCCGTCTCTGCGGCATCCCAGTCCGACGCATCGCCGAGAGGTCGGCCGAGCAGGTCGTATGGACGGAACGCGTCCCCGACCATCTCGACGTAGCCGACGACCTCACCGTCACTACGCCGCTGGACGATCCATTCCTCCGGAATCACCATCCAACGCTACCGACGGTGCGCCAGGCCTCGACGACGGCGCGATGAGCTGAAGCTGCGTCTCGATGGCCGTTCGATCCGCTTTGAGCGACGCGGCATCCGGGCGCGCTGTCCACTCGCGCATTTGGGTGATGATCGGCGGCGCGCTGCGCAGCAGCACGAGTGAGGTGCCGTACGGAAGCGTGCGGATGACGTCGGGCGGCATGACCGAGACGCGGCGTACCGAGCGTTGCGAGGCGCGGGAGCCTCGGTCGCCGTAGGTGATCGAGTCGGTGACGTCGTCGCGTTCGCCGAGGAGGGTCGACAGCTCTTGCAGGTCGGCGGAGCCGGACGCGCCGCCGAGGATGACCTTGGCGATGGATGCGTCCCAGATCGCGGTCGCTGCATCCCGGCCCCAGCGATCGCGGGCCTGGGCCATGGACTGGAGCACCGGCATGGTCGTGATTCCGGTGCCGCCGCCTTCAGCCATCAGCACGGGCAACGACGGCAGCGGGGCCAGGTTGCCGATCTCGTCGAGTGCCATGAGCAGCGGA
>JASBSH010000336.1 GCA_030149025.1 Actinomycetales bacterium
GGCGGCGGCGTGGGTGCACGGCGGTCCCCGACCGGCTGACCCGATCGTCCTCGTGACCGAGACCACGGGGCCGCGCTCCGTCCCGGAAGGCACGCGGCTGAGCGTGAGCCCGCTGGCGCAAGGTGACGTCGTCCAGGTGAACGGTCTTCGCCTGACCTCCCCACTGCGAACGGCGGTTGACCTGGCTCGTGTCGGGTCCGGTCCGGCCTCTCGTGCCGCGTTCCGCTGGCTGTTGCGCCAGCACGTCAAGCCGCCGGAGGTGCGCGCTGCACTCGGCGAGCAACCGCGATATCCCGGCAATCGGGTTGCCCGAGAAAGGCTTCGGGCATTCCTGCGGTCCGAGGACGACAGGCACCTCTGGGCCGCGGCCGTCAGCCGCTCAGCGCCCCGGTCTCCTGCTGCTTGTCGTTCCGGCTGCCGGTGATGCGGTACACGTCGAAGACGCCGTCGATCCGGCGTACTGCGGCGAGCACGTGGCCGAGGTGCGTGGGGTCGCCCATCTCGAAGGAGAAGCGCGACAAGGCAACTCGGTCGCGCGACGTCGTCACGGATGCGGACAGGATGTTGACGTGGTGGTCCGACAGCACCCGCGTCACGTCGGCGAGCAGGCGCGAACGGTCGAGCGCCTCGACCTGGATCTGCACCAGGAAGACGCTGCCGGAGTTGACCGACCACTCCACCTCGACGATCCGGTCGGGCTGGCTGAGCAGGCCGGCGGCGTTGCCACAGTCCTTGCGGTGCACCGAGACTCCGTGCCCGCGCGTGACGAACCCCATGATCGGGTCGCCCGGAACCGGTGTGCAGCAGCGGGCCAGCTTGACCCACACGTCATCGACGCCCTTGACGACGACACCCGGGTCGCCGGTGCGTGGACGACGAGTCCCCGGCACCGTGGGGATGGTCGCCTCGGCGAGGTCCTCCTCCTGCGCGTCCGCCCCGCCGAGCGCGGCCACGAGCTTCGTGACCACCGACGCGGCCGAGACGTGCCCCTCGCCGATCGCCGCGTAGAGAGCGGACACGTCGCCGTAACGCAGCTCGGTGGCCAGCGCGACGAGCGACTCGTGCGACATGAGGCGCTGGATCGGCAGGCCCTGCTTGCGCATCGCCTTGCCGAGCGCGTCCTTGCCCTGCTCGATCGCCTCCTCGCGGCGCTCCTTGGAGAACCACTGGCGGATCTTGTTGCGGGCCCGCGGGCTCTTGACGAAGGTGAGCCAGTCGCGACTGGGACCGGCGGTCTCGATCTTGGAGGTGAAAACCTCGACGACGTCTCCGTTGTCGAGCGTCGACTCCAGCGGCACGAGGCGCCCGTTGACCCGCGCACCCATCGTTCGGTGCCCCACCTCGGTGTGGACGGCGTAGGCGAAGTCGACCGGTGTCGAGCCCGCCGGCAGCGCGACGACGTCGCCCTTGGGCGTGAAGACGTACACCTCACGGGCGTTGATCTCGAACCGCAACGAGTCGAGGAACTCGCCGGGATCCGACGTCTCCCGCTGCCAGTCGAGCAGCTGCCGCAGCCACGCCATGTCGTTGACCGACCCGGTGTCGCCGGCGTCGCTGCGGCCCGCGGCGGCGTCCTTGTACTTCCAGTGCGCGGCGACGCCGAGCTCGGCGCGGCGGTGCATCAGGTGCGTGCGGATCTGGATCTCGACCGGCTTGCCCTCGGGCCCGATGACCGTCGTGTGCAACGACTGGTACATGTTGAACTTGGGCATCGCGATGTAGTCCTTGAACCGGCCGGGCACCGGGTTCCATCGCGCGTGCAGGGCACCGAGGACGGCGTAGCAGTCGCGCACCGTATCCACCAGCACGCGAACGCCGACCAGGTCGTAGATGTCGGCGAAGTCCCGGCCACGCACGATCATCTTCTGGTAGACGGAGTAGTAGTGCTTGGGCCGGCCGGTGACGACGGCGCGGATCTTGGCCGCCCGCAGGTCCGCCGCGACCGTCTCGCGGACCTGCGCCAGGTACTCCTCGCGGGCGGGAGCGCGCTCGGCGACGAGCCGGACGATCTCCTCGTAGATCCCGGGGTACAGCACGGCGAACGAGAGGTCCTCGAGCTCCCACTTGATCGTGTTCATCCCCAGCCGGTGGGCCAGCGGGGCGTAGATCTCGAGCGTCTCGCGAGCCTTGCGGCGTGCCGACTCCGGCGACACGTAGCGCCAGGTGCGGGCGTTGTGCAGCCTGTCGGCGAGCTTGATGACGAGCACGCGGATGTCCCGCGCCATCGCCACGACCATCTTGCGGACGGTCTCGGCCTGCGCGGCGTCCCCGTACTTGACCTTGTCGAGCTTGGTGACGCCGTCGACGAGCATCGCCACCTCGTCACCGAAGTCGCGGCGCAGCATCTCCAGCGTGTACGGCGTGTCCTCCACCGTGTCGTGCAGCAGGGCGGCGGCCAGCGTCGCCGTCGTCATGCCCAGGTCGGCGAGGATAGTCGCCACCGCGACCGGGTGCGTGATGTAGGCGTCGCCGCTCTTGCGCCGCTGCCCCCGGTGCGCGAGCTCGGCCGTCTCGTAGGCGCGCTCGATCAGCGACAGGTCAGCCTTCGGGTGGTTGGACCGCACGCTCCGAAGCAGCGGTTCGAGGACCGGGCTGGTGGGCTGCGCGGTGCGGCCGAGACGAGTCAGTCTCCGGCGGAACCGGACGCCGCCACCTTGGGTGTCGCTACCGGCCGCCGGTTTGGACGCGGGCGCTGAGGCCTGCGGGACGCCGGGAGGCGGCACCGCGGGGACGGCCGCCTTGGCTGCCCCGGACTGCCGCTGCTCGGCAGGCGCAGCCGCGACCGCAGACGCACTTGCGTCGTCAGCCATGGCTCACCTCCCGCAGCTTCTACGGGATCCGTCCCGTGGATGAAGTCTACGTACCTCTGGGGTTACCTCGTACAACGCACCGGACGGTGTAGCAGTCCCGGCGCGAACACGCTTGGTGATCATGCGGCTCCGCTGCGGTGCCCACCCCTTTGGTGATCATGGAATCCCGCCACCTACCGACGTGGAGGAGTGGCGGGGCCACCGATCCAGTGCCGTCCCGATGTCGTCCGGTTCCACCATGGCACTCATGCGAACGGTCTACGAGGCGGCCGGCGGCAGCGACCGCCACGGCTACCCCCCCGCCCACGTGGAGCGGCTCGCTGCGTACTGGGGTGAGGCCCTCGGCGGCCCGAACTCCTTCACAGAGCGCTATCGCAACGGAACGACCGTCGTCCGGATGCACAGCGGCAACAGCGTGCACGAGGAGATGGACCGACGAGCCATCGCCTGCTTCGACGAGGCGCTCGTGGACACCGGGCTCGCACCTGGCGCGCAGTTGCGGGACGTTCTGCACGACTACTTCGCATGGGCGACCACAACGACGATGGCTCGCTACCACCGGTCGGCCGACGACCGGCCGGAGGGCCCGCAGATCCCCCGTTGGTCGTGGAGCGGACTCATGGACAGCTGGTGATCACGGCGGCCGGGGTGGCGGGATCCCATGATCACCGCGGGGGTTAAGTCAGCGCGGGGGGGAATCACCGCGGGGGTCAGAGGTCGGCCGTCAGACCGCGAGGACCGTCAGACCGTGAGGATCGTGTGCACCGGACGGCCGGCGAGCTTGGACCGCCCGCCGAGGAACGACAGCTCGAGCAGGAACACCACGGCGACCACCTCGGCACCGGTTCGCTCGATGAGCTCGCACGCCGCTGCGGCGGTCCCGCCGGTGGCGAGCACGTCGTCGACGACGACGACGCGGGCGCCGGGTGAGAAGGCGTCCGACTGCACCTCGATCTCGGCGGTGCCGTACTCCAGGTCGTAGCTGATGCCGATCGTGTCACCGGGCAGCTTGCCCACCTTGCGCACCGGCACGAAACCCGCGTCCCTGTGCAGCGCGATGGGTGCACCGAGGATGAAACCCCGTGCCTCCACACCAGCGATCGCGTCCACCGGACCGCTCACGACACCGGCCATCCCCTGGACGACGGCACGGAACGCCTCGTGATCAGCGAGCAGCGGCGTGATGTCCTTGAACACCACACCGGGCACCGGGTAGTCGGGGACGTCGCGAAGGCGGGACTGCACGAGATCTGCGAGTGCGCCGTCCACTACGCCGTTCACCACTCCGTCCGTCGTACCGGCCATCTCAGCGCTTCTTGCCGCGGGACCTGCGCTTCGGCTGGTTCCGCTGGCCGCCGCCGTAGGTGGGTGCCGTACGCAGCGTGCGTGTCGGCGTCCCGGACTCGTCCTCGTCCGCGGTGAGCAGCGCGGTGCCGCCACCGGAGCCGGACGCACCCGACCCGGCGACAAGAGCCGTCGCGCCTCCGCCTGCGCCGGCACCAACCCCGCTCTGCACGGCCTTGGCCCGTGCCCGCTCGACGCGCTCGGCCTGCTCCCGGACTCGCGGGTCGCGCTTGGTGTGGAGCCACACGAAGAAGCCCGGGGCGATGAAGATCGAGGAGAACGCGCCGACCAGGGTGCCGACGAACAGTGACAGGGAGATGTCACGCAGGGTGCCGGCCCCGAGCAGGAACGCACCGATGAACAGGATGGACGCGACCGGCATCGCCGCCACGATCGAGGTGTTGATCGAACGGACGAGGGTCTGGTTCACCGCGAGGTTCACTGCCTCCGCGAACGTCCTCCTCGTGCTCGAGTAGATGTGGTCGGTGTTCTCACGGACCTTGTCGAACACGACGACCGTGTCGTACAGCGAGTACGCGAGGATCGTCAGGAAGCCGATCAACGTGCCCGGCGTGACCTCGAACCCGGTCAGCGAGTAGATGCCCGCGGTGAGGATCATGTCGTGCACGAGCGCGATGAGCGCCGCGGCTGCCATGTCGAACGTTCGGAAGTAGATCGTGATCATCACCGTCACGAGGACGAGGAAGATCACGAGACTCATCAGGCCCTTGCTGGTGATGTCCTGCCCCCAGCTGGGACCGACGTACGACGACGTCACCGCCGAGGGGTCTACGTCGTAGGCCTTCGCCAGGTCCTCGCGCAGCGACTCGGTCTGCTGGTTGTTGAGGCGCTCGGTCTGGATCCGGACGCTGTCGCCGCCGATGGCGGTGCCGCGCGGGGGTTCGGCGTCGGGGAACGCGTCGCGCACGACCTGCTCGCCGACTCCCGGGTCCGCGGTGGTCGTCCCGACGACGCGGAACTCCGACCCACCGCGAAACTCGATACCCGGGTTGAGCTGCAGCGTGGCCAGCAGGACGAGCGAGATGATGGAGAGCGACGTCCCGATGATCGCGTAGCGCTTGAAGTTGCCGACGAAGTTGAACGACTTCTTGCCGGTGTAGAGGTCGTTGCCGAACTCGGCGAAGCTGAACACGCTCAGTCCTCCTTGCTCGCCTGGTCGGCATGGTTGCGGCGGGCCCGGTCGGTGTCGCTCGCTGCGCCGGTTTCGTTGCTCGCTTCGCCGCCCGCAGCTTCGCCGTCGGCCTCGGCCGCCAGCCGCTGCTGCTGGGCCTTGCGCTCGGCGATCGTCATGCGACGCGACCCGCTCGCCGACGCGCCGGACGATCTGGACGACGACACGCGGCTGCCGCTGCCGACGAGCGCCAGATCCTGCTCACTCGCCGCCGTCTCGGCCGCTGCGGCCTCCTTCTTGCGTGCAGCCCGCTCGGCCCTGGTGAGGCGCTCCTGCGGGGTGCGGAAGCGGCCCCGGCCGGCGTAGGCGGCAGGACGCCGGGCGACCGACTGGACCGAGACACCGGACCAGCGGCCGCCGTTGGCGAAGTACGGCACCTTCGCGAGTAGCACCATCATCGGGTGCGTGAACATCAGGACCATCACGACGTCGACGATCGTGGTGAGGCCGAGGGTGAACGCAAAGCCGCGCACACCACCGACGGCGAGGATGTAGAGGATCGCCGCCGCCAGGAAGTTGATGCAGTCCGCGATGATGATCGTGCGCCGCGCGCGCAGCCAGCCGTTCTCGACCGCCGCGAGCAGAGTCCTCCCCTCACGCAGCTCGTCCTTGATCCGCTCGAAGTAGACGATGAACGAGTCCGCGGTGACACCGATCGAGATGATCAGGCCCGTCACGCCGGGCAGGCTCAGGCGGTAGCCCTGGTACCAGCCCATGAGGGTGATCAGTCCGTACGTGACGAGCCCGGCGACCGCGAGGCTGCCGATCACGAGCAAGGACAGCGCCCGGTACTGGAAGATCGAGTACACGACGATCAGCAGCAGGCCGATGACGCCGGCGAGGATGCCGTTGCGCAGCTGCTCGGAGCCCAGCAGCGCGGAGATCTGGTCCTCCGTCTGGACCTGGAACGAGATCGGCAGCGCACCGAACTTCAGCTGGTTGGCGAGTGCGGTCGCGGAGTCCTGCGTGAAGTTGCCGGTGATCTGGGCGCGGCCATCGGTGATGACCGCGCGGCTCTGCGGTGCGGAGATGACCAGGCCGTCGAGGACGATCGCGAACTGGTCGGTGGGGGGTTGAGCGCCGGTGAGCCGCTGCGTGACCTCACGGAAGGCGGCGGTGCCCTCCTTGTCGAACTCGAGGTTCACGGCCCACTCGCCGGTGGAGAAGCCCTGCTGGTTCGTCACCAGCCCGGCGCTGGCCGTCTTGATGTCGTAGCCCTGGACCTCGACGGGCCCAAGGATGTACTTGGCCGAGCCGTCCTGCGAACAGGTCACCAGCGGCTTCTGGGAGTCGTCCTGGATGCCACCGGCCAGGTTCTCCGGCTTGGTGCAGTCGAGCTCGGTGAACGCCTTCTCCACGTCCGGGGTGATCCACGCGAGGTCGCTGGCGCTCGTCGGTGTGGGGTTCGGCGTCGGCGTCGCCTGCCCGCTCGGGTTCGGCGTGGCTGTCGCACCGCCCGACGGGGACGGGGCCGGGGCCGGGGCCGCCGGCTGGGGGCTGGCCGGACCCGTGGCCAGCACCCTGGGGACCGCACGCCCGTTGGTCGTGGCGGTCGGCGCCGGCGCCGTCGGGGGCGCCGTGGCGCTCGGAGAGGACCCCTGCGTGGGCTGGCCACCCGTCGGGCTGCTCGTCGCGGTTGGTTGGCTCGTCGGCTGGGCACTGGGCTGTGGGGTGGGCGCCGGTAGACCCACCGGCTGCTCGACCAGCACCGGACGGAAGCGCATCTGGGCGGAGCGCTTGACCAGGTCGATCGTCTTCCGCTGCTCCTGCGGGTCACCGGGCAGCTCGACGACGATGTTGCGGCCGCCGAGGCTGGAGACCTGTGCCTCCGAGACACCGGTGGAGTCCACACGTTGACGCATGATCGCGATGGCGTCATTGATCGTGGCGTCGGTGATGTTGCCCTGACCGGGTTCGACGATCGGGGTGAGGATGATCTGCGTGCCGCCGGCCAGGTCCAAAGCCAGCTTGGGGGACCAGCTGGCCGACGACCACTTCACGCCGGCTGCGACGGTGCCGAAGATGACGGCGAGCAGCGCGCCGAGCAGGACGAGGGTCCGCACCGGGTGGGAGCGGGTGGTTCGTGCCAACGGGAGTCTCTTCTCGTGCGTATGGCCCGCGGCACGCCGGTCGCGGGGGTCCTGAGCTGTCTGTCAGACCTCGTCGCGGCGGTCGCGGGCTGCTTCAGCAGTCACGTTGTCCACTCTGTCATCGGCATCTTGCACCCCGGCCTGAGGTAACGCTGCGGCGCCCTGCACGTCGGCCTCGTCCGCACCCACCGCGTTCGGGCTGTCCGGTGCGTCGACGATCCGGCCGATCCCGGCCTTCGCCCAGCGCAGCTCGAGACCGTCGGCGACCTCGAGAAGCACCGTGTCGCCGTCCAGCCGGGTGATGGTGCCGTACAGACCGGCCGTCGTCATGACCCGCTGACCGGCTGCGATGCGGGCCTGCATCTCGGTGAAGGTGCGCTGCTGCTTACGCGACCGGAAGG
>JASBSH010000341.1 GCA_030149025.1 Actinomycetales bacterium
GCGCGCGGTGCGGTTGCACCTCGACCGCGGTGAGCCGGGCGCCACGCTGGGCAGCGGACGCCGCCAGCAGCGCAGCCTTGCCGCCGGGCCCCGCGCACATGTCCAGCCACGCTTCGTCACGCCCGCCGACGGGGGCGGCGAGCAGCGCCAGGGCCGCCAGCTGGCTGCCCTCGTCCTGCACGCGGGCCCTGCCGGACCGCACGATCCCGAGCGATCCGGGGTCGATGCTGGTGAGAACCGCTGAGTACGGCGACCATTCGCCCGGAAGCGCCCCCGTCTCGCCCTCGTCTTCGGCCGCCGGGACGTCGATCATCGACGATAGGCCGGGAAGCAAGGTGAGAGCGACGCGCGGTGGCTGGTTGTCCGCGGCCAGCAGCTCGTCGATCTCGTCGGGGGCCCGGCCGTTCGCGACCAACGACTCGCGCATCGCCCGCACGATCCACTCCGGGTGGCTGCGCGAGACGGCCAGATGCCCGACCAGGTTCTCCTCGGCAGGAGGCGCGACGGCGTCCACCCAGCCGGTTAGGTCCTTCTCGGACACCTTGCGCAGCACCGCGTTCGCGAAGCCTGCCGCTCCTCCGCCGGCGACGAAGCGCACCAGGGCGACGGTCTGGTCGACCGCGGCGTGCGGCGGCACACGCGTTGCGAGCAGCTGGTGCGTCCCCATCCGCAGTGCGTCGAGCACGGCACCGTCGACGTTCTCCAGCGGCCGGTCGATGCAGGCCGCCAGGACAGCGTCGTAGAGACCGCGCCCGCGCAACGTCCCGTACGCCAGTTCGGTCGCCAGTCCAGCGTCGCGCCGGTCGAGCCGCGCCGCTCGCTGCGCTGCCGGCAGCACCAGGTTCGCGTAGGCGTCCTCGGTGGCGACGGCACGCAGGACGTCGAACGCCACCTTCCGTGCCGGGTCCGTCCGGCGGGCCCTCTCGGACGGCGCCAGGGCCGAGCGCTGACGAGGCCCGGTGGGGCGCCGTCCCCGGCCGTGCTCGCCCTGGCCCCGGCCGCGCTCGCCCTGGCTCCGGCCACCCTTGTCATCGTTCGGGCGGTGTCCACGCCCGCGTCTCGGCTGGTCGTTCACGCTGCGGCCCCTTCGCGCGAAAAGCGTTCCCCCATCGAAGGTCTGACGCCCCGGGCCCAGTCCGCGGCGGGCATGGGCTTCTTCCCCGCCGGCTGCACGTTCCCGAGCGCGACGGCCCGGGAGCCGGTGCCCACGAGCACCCGGCCACGTTCGGCCCGCACCTGACCCGGTTCCAGAGTGTCGTCGTCCAGATCCGGAGAAGGATCGGCCAGCGGGCCGAGCTTGACCCGCTCACCGCGCCACGTCGTCCAGGCACCGGGCGCGGGAGTGCAGCCGCGGATGCGGCGGTCGACCGCGAGAGCCGTTGCGTGCCAATCGATCTCGGCGTCCGCGACGGTGACCTTCGGCGCCATGCTGACACCGTCGGTCGGCTGCGGCCGGACCTCGAGCACCCCGCCCTCGATCCCGTCGAGCGTGGCGACGAGCAGCTGGGCGCCCGCCTCGGCGAGGCGGCCGAGCAGGTCACCGGCGGTGTCGCGCGGGCGGATCGTCTCCGTCAACGTGCCGAAATAAGGCCCGGTGTCCATGCCCTCGTCGATCCGGAACGTCGTCGCGCCCGTCACCTCGTCGCCGGCGATGATCGCGTGCTGAACCGGGGCCGCGCCGCGCCAGGCCGGCAGCAGCGAGAAGTGCAGGTTCACCCAGCCGTGCCGGGGCACCGCCAAGGCGTCGGGTGGCAGCAGCGCCCCGTACGCCACGACCGGGCAGCAGTCGGGCGCAAGCTCGCGCAGCCGGTCGAGGAACGCCGGCTCGCCGGGCTTCCGCGGCTGCAGCACCTCCAGGTCGTGCTCGAGCGCGGCCTGCTTGACCTCGCTGACGGACACGCGCCGTCCCCGCCCGGCGACGGCGTCCGGCCGGGTGATGACCGCGAGAACCTCATGCCGCGAGGCGAGCACCGCCTGCAGCGACGGCACCGCGACGGCCGGTGTCCCGGCGAAGACGATGCGCACGCCCTCAGAGGGCCTTGCCGAAGGTCGCGTGGGGGCTGACCTTGATCTCAGGGGCCGGCGCGCCGGTCCACTCGGCCTGGCGGATCGCCTTCATCGCGAGCTTGCGCTGCTTGGGGTCCATGCGGTCGATGAACAGGATGCCGTCCAGGTGGTCGGTCTCGTGCTGGATCGCCCGTGCCAGCAGGTCGCTGCCCTCGATGGTGACCGGCTCGCCGTACATGTTCTGCCCTCGGGCGACGACCCGCAGGGCACGCTGCACGTCCTCGTAGATGCCGGGGAAGGACAGGCAGCCCTCCTCGCCGTCCTGGCACTCGTCGGACAGGTCGAGGTCGGGGTTGATGAGGTGGCCGAGCTCGCCGTCGACGTAGTAGGTGAAGACCCGGAGCCCCACACCGATCTGGGGTGCGGCCAGGCCCGCGCCGGGAGCGTCCAGCATGGTGTCCTCGAGGTCCTTGACGAGCTGGCGGAGCTCCTTGTCGAAGTCCGTCACCTCCACCGCGGGAGTGCGCAGTACCGGGTCGCCGAACAGCCGGATCTCCTGGATCGCCACAGGTCCTCGTCTCGTCTTCTCGTCGTGTCGATGTCAGCCCTGGTCAGTCTAGGTGTGACCGGATGACGGCTCTCAGCCACGCAGCCCACCCACTCTGTTCGTGATCATGCAGTTCCGCACGGCAGGTCGGCAGTCAGGGCAGTGCCACCCTCAACCCGTGTGAAACCGCTGTCATGGTCGTGGGCGTGAGGGCACCGACCAGATCATCGAGCTCGTCGACGTACAGCTGAACCAGGTCGTCGCACAGCACGCTGCCCACCAGAGGATCGGAAGCCGACAACGGGATGACCGTCGGGAGGTGCAACCGCTTGCTGGTCGTCGTGATGCGTGCCGCCACCATCGTTTCGAGGCTGCGGTTCCGCTGGTTGTTGCTCACCACCACCCATGGCTTTCGGCCATGTCCCAGATCCACTCGGTAGATCTGCCCCCGCAAGGCGGCGGTCATGACCGCAGCCGGTCCTGACCGCCTTCGGCTCGCGAGACGTGACGCTCACGCGCGGCCCGAGATTCTTCAGCACCCGCGCGCATCACCTCGGCGAGCTCGCTGTAGCCACGTTCGAGCGTCCGGTCCTGGAGCGCCTCCATCCCGGCCCGTATGAGCATGCGGATCACCGCCGCCTCCGAAGCGGATTCGCTCAATGCACGGTCGCGCTCAGCCGCCCAGGCCTCCAGCGCGGATCGCTCTGGGGAATCCCCTCGCGTGTAGGCCGTGAGGAGCCGCTCATCTTGGTCGTCGAGGGTTAGGCTCAAACGCTTCGCCATGCACCACATGGTACACCGCATGCCGCATCGGTCGGTGGTGCATGCGACCGGGGGACGGGAGGGTCGGCCGTCGGCAGATCTCCACACCGAGTGTCGGCAACGACCCTGCCTGAATTTGGACAGCGACATGACGATCAACCCGAATGACACCGTGAACGGCACGATGATCTTCGCCCTGAGCGACGAGTTGGCCGCCATGATGGGTGAGGATCCCCAGCAGGCAACGACTCCGGAGAACCTCGAGCTGCCTTCAGGCGTGGAATACGCCGTGAAGCCTTATGAGGACGAAGACTTCGTTGGGAACACCATCACGTTCTCGGACATGCCGCTCGAGCAGTTCAACGACGAGAAGGGCGATGACGGCCTGAGGATCGTCCGTGACGGCGACCTCTACCGCCTGACCGGCGTGATGGACTTGAGCGACGACGGAGAAATGCGCGAGCTCACCGCAGCGATGGCGAGCAAGGCAGCATTGAGACTGAGGTTCACCTTCCCTGGCGAGGTGAAAGACAGCAACGGGAAGATCGAAGGAAACACCGTCACCTTCACGCCCCGTATCGGCGTGAGCAACGAGTTGAACGCTGTGGCGGAGGCGAAGGCTAACCGCCTCCCCTTGCTCCTTGGGGTTGGCGCGGGCGTGCTGGCGCTTGCAGCGGTGGCATTCGTGCTTGTGCTGGCGCAGAGGCGTAGGGCAGTACCGGCGTCTCCGTATCCTGCGGCTCCCGCGCTCGACGCCCACCTTTCCCACGAACCGCAGTTCACAAGCACGCAGGCGACCTACGGAACACAGCCCGAGCCAGGGGACAGCACCCTCGGCAGCCGGCACAGTCGAGGGAGCTGAACCTTACTCGTAACTCGACCAGACACCGACAAGGGGGCATCCGCCCTCGGACCGCCCCCTTTGCCAACTGCGGCACCGATAGTGGCGGGATCCCTTGATCACCGAGGGAGGGGCTCAGGCGATGTCGAGCGGGTCGACCTGCACGCGCGGCAGCTTCACGGTCCGCCGCGTCGAGAGCGCGTTGCGGGCGGCGGTCAGCGCTCGCCCCAGCTCCCACACGCGGGGACGGGCAACCCGGACGACGGCACGCACGTTCTCGTCGCCCGTCCCGTCGAGCGGCCCATCGTGAACCGGGATTTCATGATCACGACCCGAGTGGGGGGCGTGAACCGGAATTGCATGATCACCGGCAGAGGGGGCGTTGCGCATCGGACCGGGAGCAGGGGCTGGGACCGGGCCGAGGACCTCGCCGCCGTCGGGTAGCTCGAGCACCTTGAGGAAGGCGGCGACGCTCGCCGCCGAACCGGTGACCTCCGCGAACGTCGTGGCGGGCGGCAACCCGAGCTCCGCGCGCTCGGTCAGCTCACGGGCGGCGTAACCGGCCGGGTCCCAGCGCACCATCGCCTGCACCGGCGCCAAGCCTGCCTCCCCCACCAGCACCACGCGTCCGCCGTCGACGGCGGACCGCACCAGGGACGCGGCCGCCGTCCACGCGCGCACCGCCTACTCCCCGGCGCGCAGCGATGGCCGCGACAGCAGATCCCACGTGTCCAGCAGCAGCGCCGCCGCGTACCCACCGGCTGCCACCGGCTCCGCACCCCGGGTCGCCACCACGAGGGCAGGCTTCTCGCCCACGGACTTCAGTACCGACGACCCACCGGACGACCGTACGGTCACTCCTGGGAATGCCCGCCCGAGCTCTTCGGCAGTCCGCGCCGCCCCCACCACCACCGACCGGAGGCGTCGGCCGTCGCAGTACGGGCACACCCAGTCCCCAGCAACCCACCCGCACCAGCGACACGAAGCCGCCGCTGCCCGCTCCGTCGCCGCCAACGGGCCGTGGCATGCCGAGCACCGCGCCGGTGCGCGGCACGTCTGGCACGCGAGCGCCGGCACGTACCCGGCCCGCGGCACCTGGACCAGCACCGGCCCGTCCCCGAGCGCCTCCCGCGCCGTCCGGAGCGCCAGGCTCGGCAGCCGCGCCGCGCGGGCCGCCGCGTCACGCGCGTCGTCGTCCCCACTCACGACCACCCGTGGTGCACGCCGCCGCACGAGTCCCCGCTCCGCGACCAGCTCTCGCGCCCAGCCGGTCTCCAGCATCTGCTGCGCCTCGGCAGACCGCGCGGTCGACCCGATCAGCAGTGCCGCGCCCTGCTGCTCGCACCGGGTGGCGAGCACCTCGCGTGTGTGCGGGTACGGCGCGCGAGGTTCGGCGTGCAGGTCGTCGCCGTCGTCCCAGCACACCGCAAGCCCGAGGTCCTGAACCGGCGCGAAGGCCGCCGCGCGCGTCCCGACCACAATCCGTGCCCGACCGCGCAGCACGTCGAGAAAGGCTCGGTACCGAGGCGCCGGCCCGAGATCCGCCGTCAGTCGCACGTGGTGCGCGGACCCGATCAGAGCCGTCAGCGCGGCGTCCACCCTGTCGACGTCGCGGTGGTCCGGCACGACGAGAAGCGAGCCGCGACCGGCCGACAACGCGGTCGCCGCGGCAACGGCCAACGCATGTGGCCAGTCCTCCTCAGCACGTCCAGGCACAGCGGTCCACACCGCTCGCGGACCCTCACCCGCCGCCATCCGGTTGAGGAACGCAGGCCCTCCCCGGTAGTCCGTCCAGGGTCCCGGCTCAGGACGGTCCGAAGCAGGATCAGGCGCAGCCGTCTCCTTCTTCTCGACCGTCGCGTGCCGTGGCGGCACCGCCAACCGCAGCACGTCCGCCAGCGTGCCGGCGTACCGGTCGGCGACCGACCGAGCGGCCGCAAGCACCTCGGGCGTCAAAACCGGCTCGGGGCTGACCGACCGGCTCAGCCGCACGAGGCGCCCCTCGTAGTCCGACCGCGGCAGCCGCTCGACGACGAACCCGTCCGCTTCCTGACCGGCGAAGCGCACCTTCACCCGGCTGCCGGGGACGGCGCTGTCCGCCATCGTCGACGGCACCAGGTAGTCGAACGGGCGGTCCAGGTGCGACACGGGCAGGTCGAGCACCAGCCGCGCCACCGGCAGCGTCTCGGCCAGGGGGGCAGGAGGCTTCGGACGCCGGCCACGCACCTGCGAGCGCAGCAGCGCCAGCTGCTCGCCCGCATCGGGACGCGCGTCGGCGACGTCCTTGGCAGGGGGACGCGCGTCGGCGACGTCCTCGCCGGAACGTGCG
>JASBSH010000348.1 GCA_030149025.1 Actinomycetales bacterium
GGCCTTCGCGGCCGGGCACGTCGCCGGCACGCTGAACTTCGGCCTCGACGGCCAGTTCGTCACCTACCTGGGCTGGCTCATCCCGTGGGGCACGCCCGTGACCCTGCTGGGCGACAGCGCAGAGCAGGTGGCCGAGGCCCAACGGGAGATGGTGCGCATCGGGATCGACCGGCCGGCTGCCATGGCCACCGGCCCTGCCGAGGAGTGGTCGGCGGCGGGGCTGGCGTCGTTCCCGCGGGCCACGTTCCGGGACCTGGCCGACGTGCTCGCGCACGGGCACGGCACGGGCGGCAGGCCGGTGGTGCTCGACGTGCGGCGCGACCAGGAGCGCAGCGAGTCCTTCATCGAGGGCTCCACCCACATCCCGATCCACGAGGTGCTCGGCCGGATCGACGAGGTGCCCGCCGGGCAGGTCTGGGTGCACTGCGCGGGCGGGTACCGGGCGTCCATCGTCGCGTCGCTGCTGGCGGCGCACGGGCACGACGTCGTCGCCGTCGACGACGACTACTCCTCCGCCGCCGGGGCGGGCCTCAGGCTCGTCCGCCCGGAGAGCAATGTGAGATCCTGAAATCCATACCGGGGGGAGTAATCGATGGAGGAAGTCATGAAACTCGAGGACGACGTGGTCAAGTCGGTCACGAACCGCCTGCGTCGCGCTGAGGGCCAGCTCGCGGGCGTCATCCGGATGCTCGAGTCGGGACGCGACTGCAAGGACGTCGTCACGCAGCTCGCCGCTGTCTCTCGCGCTCTCGACCGGGCCGGGTTCGCCGTCATTGCCTCCGGCCTGACGCAGTGCGCCAGCAACGGCGAGCAGGGCGAGATGGACCGCGAGCAGCTCGAGAAGCTGTTCCTGTCGCTCGCCTGACCTGCTGCGCTCACGGGCCCCATCGCGGAGGACGCGGTGGGGCCCGTCGACGTCTGCTGAACCCGTCGGCGGGTCGGGCTGAGCCGTGCGGCACGATCGGCGGGTGAGCCGGGCGGACGAGGTGGTGCGCACGAGCCCACGACGCAGGCACCAGCAGGGTGTGGCGATGGTGCTCGGCGGCATCGTCAGCGTCCAGGTCGGCTCCTCCTTCGCCAAGGGCCTGTTCAGCCAGGCCGGCCCCGGCGGAGTGGTCTTCCTCAGGCTGGTCATCGCCGCCCTGCTGCTGGCCGTGGTCGTTCGGCCCGCGCCCCGCCACCTGCTGGACCGCAGCGCCATCGCCTTCGGCGTCTGCCTCGCCGCCATGAACTGGTCCTTCTACGAAGCCCTGGACCGGATCCCGCTCGGTGTGGCCGTGACGATCGAGTTCGCCGGCCCGCTCGGCGTGGCTGTTGCCCAGTCCAGGCGTCGGGCCGACTTCGCGGTCGTCGCGTTAGCGGCGGTCGGCATCGGGCTGCTGACCCGTTCCAACGGCGGCGGCCTCGACCTCGTCGGGGCCGGGTTCGCACTCCTGGCGGGAGGCTTCTGGGCGGTCTACATCCTGCTCAGCGCCAGGGTGGGCGCACGGCTGCCCGGCCGCGCCGGCCTCGCTGTCGCCCTGCTCGTGGGCAGCCTGGTCACCCTGCCCGTCGGCGTGTCGTCGCTGTGGGGCGGGCTGTCCTGGGGCCTGCTGCTCGGTGGGGCCGGGGTCGCGTTGCTGTCCTCGGCGATCCCCTACTCGCTGGAGATGGAGGCTCTGCGCCGGCTGCCGACCGGCGTCTTCGGGGTGATGATGAGCCTGGAGCCGGCGATGGCCGCGCTCGCCGGGTTCGTCGTCCTGGGTGAGCACCTCGGCTGGCGGCAGTGGGTGGCGATCGGGCTGGTGGTCCTCGCGTCGGTGGCGGCCACCGTGCGCACTGTCCCGCCGGCTGCACCCCATCCGGACTGAGCCGCTCTCCCGCCGGAGGGCCGTTGCAGTGCATGATCGGGCACGAACGACGGCGGCGCCGTCATCGAACGAGGAGAGGGAAGCTCTATGGCTACAGCGGTCCAGGTCGGCAGCGGTGACCAGAAGGTGATCTGCCTGCACGGCTGGTTCGGTTCGTCCACCGGCTGGGGTGGCTTCGTGGACGTCATCGACACGGAGCGGTTCACCTACGCCTTCGCGGACTATCGCGGCTACGGGCAGCGCAAAGACGAGATCGGCGACTACTCCATGTCGGAGATCTCCGCCGACGTGCTCGCGCTCGCCGACGCCTTGGGCTGGGACTCGTTCGACCTGGTCGGCCACTCGATGGGCGGTATGGCCGTGCAGCGCGTGCTTGCCGATGCACCCGACCGTGTGCGCCGCGTGGTCGCCGTCTCGCCTGTGCCCGCGGGCGGTGTTCCGTTCGATGAGCAGGGCTGGGCTCTCTTCTCAGGTGCCGCCGAGAACGACGAGAACCGGGCCGCGATCATCGATCTGACGACGGGAAACCGCTTGACGCGAACCTGGATCGAGCAGATGGTCGAGCACTCGGTGAAGGAGTCCACGCGTGAGGCGTTCGGCGCCTACCTGGAGGCGTGGGCCAAGAGCGACTTCACCGAGGAGATCCGGGGCAACCAGGTGCCGATGCTCGTGCTGGCCGGCGAGCACGACCCGGCGCTCGGCGAGGCGACGTGCAAGGCGACCTTCATGCAGCACTACCCGAACGCCACGCTTGAGGTCATGCCGAACGCCGGGCACTACGCCATGTTCGAGACGCCGGTCGCATTCGCCACGTCGGTTGAGCGTTTCCTGTCGGCGTAGGCGAGAGGTTGAGTCGCTCCTTACGTCCGCAGAGCCGGCCACAGGGAAGG
>JASBSH010000354.1 GCA_030149025.1 Actinomycetales bacterium
CCTTCCCGCTGTCCCTGGCCCTGGTGAACCTGCGCTCGCGCAGCCATGAGGGGTCGGCGGCGTTGTCCGGGTTCGCGCAAGGCGTGGGCTATCTGGTCGCGGGGCTCGGCCCGCTTGTCGTAGCTGCTCTTCGGGAGACCACCGGTGGTTGGAAGGTTCCGATGTTCTTCCTGCTGGCCACCTTGGTGCCGCAGGTCGTCGGAGGCTTCGTCATCAGCCGGCCTCGGATGGTGGAGGACGATGTGCGCCCGGTCCTGCGTCGTCCGGCGGATGCGGCCACCAATACCCTTGACGAGTGACCCCGGAAGCCCTGTCCGCCGCTATTCGTGACGCCCTGGCCGCTCTCGTCTCCGAAGGGCGCCTCACCGTCGACCTGCCCGACGACGTGAAGGTGGAGCGTCCGCGCAACCGGGAGCACGGCGACTGGGCGACCAACGTGGCGATGCAGCTGGGCAAGAAGGCGGGGATGGCGCCCCGGAACCTGGCACAGCTGCTCGCGGACCAGCTCGGCACGGTCACCGGGATCAAGAGCGTCGACGTCGCAGGGCCGGGGTTCCTCAACATCACCCTCGACCCTGCTGCGGCGGGTCAGCTGGCCCGCACGATCGTCGAGGCGGGTGGCGACTACGGCAAGAGCGACGCCAGCGCCGGGCACAAGGTGAACCTGGAGTTCGTGTCGGCCAACCCGACCGGCCCGATCCACATGGGCGGAACCCGGTGGGCGGCAGTCGGCGACTCGCTCGGACGGGTGCTCGAGTTCACCGGTGCCGAGGTCACCCGCGAGTACTACTTCAACGACCACGGCGCCCAGATCGACCGCTTCGCCCGCTCACTGCTGGCGAGGGCGAAGGGCGAGCCGGTGCCGGAGGACGGCTACGGCGGGGCGTACATCGACGAGATCGCCGGTGACGTCCTGAACCTCGTGCCCGACGCGCTGTCGCAGCCGGACCCTCAAGAGGTCTTCCGCCGTGAAGGCACCGAGTTGATGTTCGCCGAGATCAAGGAGTCCCTGCGCGACTTCGGGGTCGACTTCGACGTCTTCTTCCACGAGGACGACGTCCACCGGTCGGGTGCGGTCGACCGCGCCATCGAGCGGCTGCGCGAGTTGGGGCACATCTACGAGGCCGAGGGGGCTTTGTGGTTGCGCTCGACCGAGTTCGGCGACGACAAGGACCGGGTCGTCATCAAGAGCGACGGCAGCCCGACGTACTTCGCCGGTGACCTCGCCTACTACCTGCACAAGCGGGAGCGCGACTTCGACCGCTCGATCATCATGCTGGGCGCGGACCACCACGGCTACGTCGGCCGGATGATGGCGATGTGCGCCGCCTTCGGCGACACCCCGGGTGTGAACCTCGAGATCCTCATCGGCCAGATGGTGAACTTCGTCAAGGACGGCAAGCCGCTGAGGATGAGCAAGCGAGCCGGCACCGTCGTCACCCTCGAGGACCTCGTCGACGCCGTGGGAGTGGACGCAGCTCGCTATGCCCTGGCCCGGTCGTCCTCTGACTCCAACATCGACATCGACCTCGACCTGCTGGCCCGCCGTACGAACGAGAACCCGGTGTTCTACGTGCAGTACGCCCACGCCCGCACAGCCGGTGTCAGCCGCAACTCTCGTGAGCTCGGGGTGCGCACGGAAGACGGCTTCGACCCCAGTCTGCTGGACCACGAGACCGAGACCGTGCTGCTCGGCCAGCTCGGGGAGTTCCCCCGGGTCGTCGCCCAGGCGGCGGAGCTGCGCGAACCGCACCGCGTCGCCCGGTACCTGGAGCAGCTCGCCTCCGCGTACCACAAGTGGTACGACGAGCGGCGGGTCACGCCGATGGGTGACGAGGCCGTCACCGACGTGCACCGAACCAGGCTCTGGCTGAACGACGCCACCCGCCAGGTGCTGGTGAACGGCCTGCACCTGCTGGGCGTCAGCGCACCGGACCGGATGTAGCGGTGAGGGCACACGAAGCCGGCGCCCTCCACGCCGAAGGCTACGGGGCGCCGTCCTGGCTCGCCGTCCCCGACGACCCGAACGCACTCGTACCCGCCCTGTGGGCGGCCGGCGTCCGTCGCGCGGACAACGGCGCCCTGTCGGTCGCGGGTGTGGACGTCCGCGACCTCGCCGAGGAGTTCGGGACGCCGGCGTACGTGCTGGACGAGAACGACTTCCGCACGCGGGCACGGTCCTTCGCCCGCGCCTTCGAGGAGGCGTTCGCCGACGCGTGCGGTGGTGCGGACGTGTACTACGCAGGCAAGGCGTTCCTCTGCACGCAGGTCGCGAAGTGGGTTGCCGAGGAGGGGCTCCGCCTAGACACCTGCACGGGCACCGAGCTGGCCGTCGCCCTCCGGGCCGGGGTGCCGCCAGAGCGGATCGGCCTGCACGGCAACAACAAGTCCGACGCCGAGCACGCGCGGGCGCTGGACGCCGGCAT
>JASBSH010000363.1 GCA_030149025.1 Actinomycetales bacterium
CGCCCACGGCTGGTGCTTGGACCGGACCAGCTGGGACGACGTCACGCGCCTCCTGCTGGACAAGGCGCCTCATGTGCGGGTCGTCCGGTACGACCAGCGGGCGCACGGCCGGTCGCGAGCCGCTCGGCCGCGCGGCCGCCACGTCACGCCCAGCGTCAAGCGGCTGGGTCAGGACCTGCTGCGGCTGCTGGATCACCTCGCTCCCCAAGGTCGGCTGGTCCTCGCCGGGCATTCCATGGGCGGCATGACGATCATGGCCGCGGCCGGCATCGAGCCGTCGTTCCTGCCGCGGACCGCCGGCGTGGCGCTGGTCAGCACGTCCGCCGACACCACGCAGGCGCATCTGCCGCTGCTGCCCGACGTGGTTCCCGCGCACTGGCAGGGCCCCCTGCTCGCGATCGGGATGAAGGCACTCAGCGTCCTGCCCGGGCTGCCGGAGGTTGTGGCCGACCTCGTCCCGCCATCGGTGCGCGCACTCTCGCCGCGCGTAGTCCTCGGAGTGGACCGCACCAGGAGGCTGCTGTTCGGGCGTGACGCCGCGCCGGACGCGGTCCGAGCGGCTCACGCGATGATCGGTCGCACCGCCCTGAGCACGGTCGGCGGCTACTTCACCCATGCCCTGGCGACGCACGACGAGCGAGAAGCGGTGCGCTCGTTGGGTTCCGTGCCGACGAAGGTGCTGGTCGGCGAGTTGGACCGGCTGACCCCGGTGGACCATGCCGAGGCACTGGCGGAGGCGATAGCCGGGGCGGATCTGATCACCTTCGAGGGGGTCGGGCACATGCTGCCGATGGAGAAACCCGACGTGGTGGCGGACGTGCTCGTCGGCTTCCTGGGGGAAGGATGACCAGCAGCACGCTTGAACGGCATGAGGCGGTCATCGTCGGGACAGGCTTCGCTGGCATCGCGATGGCGATCCGGTTGCGCCAGGACGGCGTTCAGGACGTCGTCCTGCTGGAGAAGGCGGACGACCTCGGTGGTACGTGGCGCGACAACCGCTATCCCGGCTGCGCCTGCGACGTGCCGTCGAACCTCTACTCCTACTCCTTCGCCCTCAAGCCCGACTGGGATCGCGCGTTCGCCGAGCAGCCCCAGATCTGGGAGTACCTGCGGGACGTGGCGCGTCGATTCGGGGTGGACCGCCTGATGCGGTTCGGCCAGCACGTCGTCGAGGCCCGGTACGACGAGCAGGCTGCCCTGTGGCATCTGCGAACCGCAGCCGGGGACCGCTACGTCACACCGGCCCTCGTCCTCGCCACCGGAGCGCTCAGCACTCCGTCGAAACCCGCTCTGACAGGCCTGGAGTCGTTCTCCGGCATCGTGTTCCACTCGGCCGAGTGGCCCGAGGGCGACGACGGCCTGACGGGTCGAAGGGCCGCGGTGATCGGCACGGGGGCGAGCGCCGTCCAGTTCGTCCCGGCGATCGCCCCACGCACGAAGCACCTCACGGTGTTCCAGCGGACCGCCCCGTGGATCCTGCCCAAGCTGGACCGGACCTTCTCGGCGCGGGAGCAGCAGCTGTACGGGCGCTTCCCCTTGGCGCAGAAGCTGGTTCGGGCGGGTGTCTTCACACGGCTCGAGTCCCGGGTCCTCGCGTTCACCGCGCATCCGGGCGCGATGCAGATGGCGGAGAAGGTGGCTCTGCGGCATCTCGAACGACAGGTGCGGGACCCCGAGCTCCGCCGGAAGCTGCGGCCCGACTACCGCATCGGGTGCAAGCGCATCCTGCTGTCGAACGACTACTGGAAGAGCTTCGAAAGGGACGACGTCACGCTCGTCACCGACGGTGTCTCCCGGATCGAGGCCAATGCGGTGGTGGACGGCGCGGGGCGGCGACACGACGTCGACGCCATCGTGCTGGGCACCGGGTTCAAGGTCACTGAACCCTACGGGGACCTGACGATAGTCGGGGTCGGCGGTCGGACGTTGACCGACGCTTGGCGCGACGGGATGGAGGCCTACCTCGGCGTGGCCGTCGCCGGCTTCCCCAACATGTTCCTGCTGGTCGGCCCGAACTCCGGCCTGGGCCACAGCTCCATGGTGTTCGTGATCGAGCGCCAGGTGGAGTACGTCATCAAGACTCTGCGGCTCAAGCGGTCTCGCGGGGCGGAGGCGGTCTCGGTGCGTGGTGAGGCGCAGCGCCGGTTCGTCGAGGAGATGGACCGGCGCAGCTCCCGCACGGTTTGGACGAACGGCTGCAAGTCCTGGTACCTGGACCGGTTCGGGCGGAACCGCACGCTGTGGCCGGCTTCGGTCCTCGCGTACTGGCGCAGGATGCGGCAGCCGCACGAACACGACCTTGTACTGCAGACCGGAGGGACAACATCGTGATTTCCGTCGTGACGGGTGGAGCGTCGGGTATCGGCGCCGCCATTGCCAAGCGCCTCGTCGCCCGCGGTGACACGGTGGTCCTCGCCGACGTGAATGTGACGGCAGCAGAGGAGGTTTCGGACAGGCTCAGTGCACTGGGCCGGGGCCGTGCGGAACCGGCGGCCGTGGACGTGACCGACCGTGACGCCGTCCAGGCCATGGTGGAGGGCGTCGTCAGCAGGCACGGACGCATCGACCTGTTCTTCAACAACGCCGGCATCGGGACCGGCGGCCTCGCGGAGGAGCTCACGTCCGCGCACTGGGACCGGACGCTGGACGTGAACCTGCGTGGCGTCGTCCACGGTGTCGAGGCGGTGTACCCGCTGATGCTGCGGCAGGAAGGCGGGCACATCGTCAACACCGCGTCGCTGGCCGGGCTGGTGCCGGCGCCGCTGATGGCGGCGTACACGACGAGCAAGTGGGCAGTGGTGGGGTTGTCGCGGGCGCTGCGGGAGGAGGGCGCGGCGCACGGGGTGAAGGTGTCGGCGCTCTGCCCGGCCTTCGCGGCGACGCCGCTGCTCGACGAGATCAACTCCGGGCTGCCGGCCACCCTGGCCAGCAAGCAGACCAAGCGGCACGTGCAGCGGATCCAGGGGCGGCTGGCGACTGCGGACGAGGTGGCTGCCGCCGCGCTGGCGGGTGTGGCGAGGAACAAGGCGCTGATCCTGGTGCCCGGTAGGGCCAAGCTGGCGGCGTACGGGTTCTGGTTCGCGCCGCAGCTCGTGAACGCCGTGATCCGGTACGAGGTCGCGCGGTACCGGCGTGACAGCGCCGCCCTCACCCCCACTCCCTGAGTCCGTGATCATGCAGTTCTGCACGGGTCTTGGGTCGACCGAACAGCCAACCCTGCCCGCGGTCGCAACCGAGGGAGCGCAGCACGTCCGCCTGCTCGGGCGTCTCGACCCCTTCTGCCACAACGGTGAGGC
>JASBSH010000425.1 GCA_030149025.1 Actinomycetales bacterium
TGGGCGACCGGGACCTGGACCGCAGGGTTCCGGTTCCACCGGGTGAGGACGAGGTGTCCGGCCTGGCGAGGACGATGAACGACATGCTGGCCAGGCTCCAGCAGGCTCAGCGGACACAGCGGCAGCTCGTGGCCGATGCGAGCCACGAGCTGAGGAACCCGGTGGCCGCGATCAGGGCGACAGCGGAGGTGGCACTCTCGGAGCCGGACGGCGACGGCGCTCTCGCCGGGGTGGTGCTGGAGGAGGCGGTTCGGCTGGAGCGGTTGGTTCAGGACCTGCTGCTGCTCGCGAGGGCCGACGAGCACGAGCTGCACCCGGTGCGCCGCGACGTCGACCTGGACCACCTCGTCGAGCGGGAGGCGGCGCGGGCGGGGCGCCTGCACTCCGTGGACGTCAGGGCGCGGACCGTACCGGTCCGGATCCAGGGCGATCCCGACCAGCTCCGCCGCGCGCTGCGCAACCTCGTCGACAACGCCGTCCGGCATGCGCAGACGTCGGTGGTGCTGCGCCTACGTCGTGAGCCTGGTCGCGCCGTCGTCGACGTGGAGGACGACGGGCCGGGGATCGCCGCCGAGGAGCGGGAGCGGGTGTTCGACAGGTTCGTGCGCCTGGACGCCAGCCGGGACCGGTCCAGCGGCGGCAGCGGCTTGGGTCTGCCGATCGTCCGGGCGCTGGTGGAGGCGCACGGTGGACGGGCGTTCGTGGTGGCGGCCCCCGAGGGCTGCACGTTCCGGGTCGAGCTGCCGGTGGTCGAGGACGGCGAGGTTGTGCGCGAGCAGTCAGGGCCTCAGGCCGTGGCCGTCCCTCACCCGCCGTCACGGGCGAGCCGGTAACCGGCGCCGCGAACGGTCTGGATGGCGTGACGCTGGAAGGGGATGTCGAGCTTGCGCCGCAGGTAACCGACGTAGACCTCGACGACGTTCACGTCCCCGTCGTAGTTCGTGTCCCACACCGCCTCGAGCAGCTCGGTCTTCGAGACCACGTCGCCGCTGCGCCGCATCAGGTGCTCCAGGACGCCGTACTCCCTCGGGGTGAGGTCGACGACGACGTCCCCGCGCCGTACCCGGTGCTCGGACGGGTCGAGGGTGAGGTCCCCGGCTACCAGGACCGCGGGCCGTTCGGGGGCGCCGCGCCGGACGAGGGCGCGCAGGTGGGCGACGAGCACCACGAAGGAGAACGGCTTGGTGAGGGAGTCGTCCGCCCCGAGGTCGAGGGCGTCCGCCTCGTCGTAGTCACCGTCCTTGGCCGTGAGCACGAGGATCGGGGTCCAGACCTTCCGTGCTCGAAGGGTCCGGCAGACGTCGTAGCCGTTCATCGCGGGCAGCATGAGGTCCAGGACGATCGCCTCGTGGCGGTTCTCGGTGGCCTTCCACAACCCGTCGACACCGTCGTGCGCGAGGTCGACTTTGAAACCCTCGGCGGTCAGCCCTCGTCGGATCGCCTCCGCCAGCCTGACCTCGTCCTCGACGACGAGCACGCGCATGCAGCCATGATGCCTCCGGTGCCCGACCCTCGGCACACTGTCACGGGAGACCCTCGGGCCACCGCCGGCGGCTGCGGCCCGGAGTCAGACCTGGAGGCCGTGGCGGTCCACGCGGCGATGGAACCGCATGCCGGCGACCCCGCCCAGGACAGCAGCAACCAGGCTGACGACCGCGACGGCAACGGCGGCGACGATGCCTGCGGTCGTGAGATCGCCTTCGTTGACGGGGATACGGGGTAGAACGTTCGCTTGAGCGAATACGTCGAACCTGTTGCCCGCCACCGCTCCGGCGACGGCGACGAGGATCGCGATCACGACGGCCCAGACCCAAACGGCCACACCTTGACGCGCCCCGTTGAACCGCGCCATTCGCCCTGCCACGTAGCCGCCGCAGAAGTAGGAGACGAAAAGGATCACCAGCAGAACGATCGCGCCTGCGATACCGACTGTCTGGGCCCGGCTTCCGCCGGTGGCCGCCTGGTCGAGGGTGTTGCCGGTGGCAAGGCCGAGCGCAGCGCCGGCCGCGGCGGCGAGAGCCGTCAGCAGTACGGCCAAGCCGGTGGCGGTCAGCCAGCCGAAGAAGGCGGAGCCCACTTTGACGCTGCCGAACTCCTCGCGTTCGCGGGCGACCACGGTGTCGCTGTCCATAGGCGCGACCGGACGCGTCTCGTCGACGTGCCGTGGCTGGTCAACGACACGCGGCATGTCCTCGTTGGACGTCGAGACCTCGCGGGTCGGGTCATCCGACCGATGTGTGCTGCTCATGTCCAGCTCCCTACGACTCGCGGACCCAATACCCGTCAGGAAACGCATCAAACGGTGTCACGCCGGAGCGAAACCGGCACGTTCACGCGCGTGAGGTCGCCGCCGTCGTGGCCTTCCTCTGCTCCCAGGACGCGGGTTACGTCACCGGTGCGTCCTGGGCGGTGGACGGCGGCATGCTGCAGGTGGGCCCGATGGCCGGATCGCACCTGCGGGACGACGGGTGGCGGCGTCCGTAGTCGTCTCCCGTTGTCGCGCGG
>JASBSH010000004.1 GCA_030149025.1 Actinomycetales bacterium
GACGGGGCGGTCGTGGCACCTGCCCCGACGGCCGCCCCACACCCCCACTGCCCCCCCTGTGCGACGTTCGGGAGGCGACACGCCGGCGTGTCGTGGCCGGAAGGTCGCACAGGTCCCAGCGGACGGGCCAGCCGGGCGGCCCGGGGGCCCGAACGCGGACGGGTCGCGGGAGGGGTGCGCGTCAATAGGGTGGCCCCATGGCACAGCTGCGACTCGCCCTGTCCCAGGTGAACCCCACCGTCGGCGACATCGCCGGCAACTGCGACCTCGTACGCCGGTGGACCGCACAGGCGGCCAGGGCCGGGGCTCACTTGGTGGCGTTTCCCGAGATGGTGGTGACCGGCTATCCGGTGGAGGACCTGGCGCTGCGCGACTCGTTCGTCGACGCCAGCCGGGCTGCGGTGGACCAGCTCGCGCAGGACCTGGTGGCGGACGGGTACGGCGACCTGCCCGTGGTCGTCGGCTACCTGGACCGCGCCGAGGGCGAGGACGCCCATGTGACGGGCGAGGGCGTCAGCGAAGCCGGTGGCAGCGGCGTGCCCAAGGGCATGGCCCAGAACTGCGTGGCGGTGCTGCACCGGGGGGCGGTCGCCGCCCGGTACGCCAAGCACCACCTGCCGAACTACGGGGTGTTCGACGAGTTCCGCATCTTCGTGCCCGGTCGGGCGCTGACCGTGGTGAAGGCGGCGGGCGTAGACGTGGCGCTGGCGATCTGCGAGGACCTGTGGCAGGACGGCGGCCCGGTCGCCGCCACGCGGGACGCCGGCGCGCAGCTGCTGCTGGTCGTGAACGGGTCGCCCTACGAGCGGTGCAAGGACGACGTGCGGCTCGACCTGGTGCGCCGGCGTGCGGCCGAGGCGGGCTGCGCCCTGGCCTATCTCAACCTGGTGGGCGGGCAGGACGACCTCGTGTTCGACGGCGGCTCCCTGGTCGTGGACGCCACCGGCGACGTACTCGCCCGCGGACCGCAGTTCGTCGAGGACCTGCTCGTCGTCGACCTCGACCTGCCCGACGCGGCTGGTGAGGCGGCCGCGGACGGTGCGTCCGCGCCGTCCGGTTCGTCGAGGTCCGACGTGCCGGTGCACAGGGTGACCGTGTCCAGCGAGCCGGTGCCCGCCTACGAACCGCAACGGGCACCTTGCGCCGAGCCGCTCGACGAGGCCGAGGAGGTGTACCGGGCGCTGGTCACGGGCCTCGGGGACTACGTGCGCAAGAACGGCTTCCGGCAGGTGCTGCTCGGCCTGTCGGGCGGGATCGACTCGGCGCTGGTCGCCGCCATCGCGGCGGACGCCATCGGCGGGGAGAACGTGGTGGGGGTGTCGATGCCGAGCGCGTACTCCAGCGAGCACTCCAAGGATGACGCCGCCGAGCTGGCGGAGCGGCTCGGGGCCGACTTTCGCATCCAGCCGATCGGGGCGATGGTGGATGCCTTCCTGCAGAACATGAAGCTGAACGGCGTGGCAGAGGAGAACCTGCAGGCCAGGGCGCGTGGCGTCGTCCTGATGGGGATCTCCAACATGGAGGGCCAGCTCGTGCTCGCGACCGGCAACAAGAGCGAGCTGAGCGTCGGCTACTCGACCATCTACGGCGACACGGCCGGTGGTTTCGCGCCGCTGAAGGACGTGCCGAAGTCGCTGGTGTGGGAGCTGTCGAGGTGGCGCAACGAGGAGGCGAAGCGCCGCGGTGAGACCCCGCCGATCCCGGAGAACTCGATCACCAAGGCCCCGTCCGCGGAGCTGAAGCCCGGCCAGGTGGACCAGGACTCCCTGCCGCCGTACGAGGAGCTCGACCCGCTGCTCGACGCGTACGTCGGCTCCGCCATGGGTCGCTCCGAGCTCATCGACGCCGGCTTCGACGAGGCGATGGTCGACCGGGTGGTCACGCTCGTCGACCGCGCGGAGTTGAAGCGGCGCCAGTACGCCCCGGGGCCCAAG
>JASBSH010000049.1 GCA_030149025.1 Actinomycetales bacterium
GCCGCTCCTTCGCGATGCCGGCGACCATGACGACGACGGGACGCTGACTGCCCATCCGGCCGCGGACGTCGAGCGCCAGCTTCCGCAGGTCGTCAGCGGTGGCGACGTGGTCGGCGTCGTGGCCGACGAACGCGACACCGAAGACGTCGGTGGGGTTGCTCGCCAGATTGGCTGCGGCGGCGAGCACCTGCTGGGCGCGGATCCTCGCGAGCTCCTTGTCGGCCTCCTTGAGCTGCGTCAGCAGCCCGGCAACCCGGTCGGTGAGCTCCTCGGGACGGACCTTGAGCATCGTCGTGAGCTGACCCACCAGAGCGTGCTCGCGGGCCATGAAGTCGTAGGCGTCGGTGCCGACGAGCGCCTCGATGCGCCGCACCCCGGACCCGATGCTCGACTCCCCCAGCAGCTTCACCACGCCGAGCTGCCCGGAACGCTGCGCGTGCGTACCACCGCACAGCTCCCGCGCCCACTCGCCGATCGAGATCACCCGCACCTCGTCGCCGTACTTCTCACCGAACAGGGCCATCGCGCCCATGTCGATCGCCGCGCGCTGGCTCATGATGTCGGCGTGGACCTCAAGGTCCTCGGCGAGAAGGGAGTTCACCCGGTGCTCGACGTCCAACATCACGGACGCCGGCACAGCCGCGTTGGCGCTGAAGTCGAACCGAAAGCGGCCGGGCGCGTTCTCGCTGCCCGCCTGGGTGGCGGTGTCGCCCAGCGCCTCGCGGATCGCCTTGTGCACCATGTGAGTTGCGGTGTGGGCACGGCTGATCGCCTTGCGCCGCTCGATGTCCACCAGCGAGTGCGCCGGGTCACCGACCGTCACCTCACCGCTCAGCACGCGCGCACGGTGGACGATCAGTCCGGTGACCGGCGACTGGACGTCCTCGACCTCCACCAGCGCTTCAGAACCGTTGCTACGCAAGCGGATCTGGCCGGCGTCCGCGAGCTGACCGCCGCCCTCTGCGTAGAAGGGGGTGCGGTCGAGAACGAGCTCGACGTCCTGGCCGGCACGTGCCTCCCGGGCGGGGGCGCCGTCCACGAGCAGCCCGGCGACCGAGCCCTCGGAGGTCATCTCTCGGTAGCCGGTGAACTCCACCGGACGTCCGAGCGAGTCGACGATGCTGCGGTAGACGGAGGTGTCGACGCGGCCGGTCTTCTTGGCGCGCGCGTCGGCCTTGGCCCGCTCGCGCTGCTGGTTCATCAGCCGGCGGAACCCTTCCGCGTCAACGGAAACGCCCTGCTCCTCGGCCATCTCGAGGGTCAGGTCGATCGGGAACCCATACGTGTCGTGCAGCTGGAACGCCTCGTCGCCGCTGAGGGTGTTCCGGCCGGAAGACTTCGCCTTGGTCACCGCCGTGTCGAGGATCGTCGTCCCGGACGCCAGGGTGCGCCGGAACGCGTCCTCCTCCGCGTAGGCGATCTGGGAGATGCGGTTCCAGTCCTTCTCCAGCTCGGGGTAGGACAGCTTCATGCGGTCCTTGGAGACGGGGAGCAGCTCCGGCAGGGTCGGAGCGTCCACGCCCAGCAGGCGCATCGACCGGACGGCGCGGCGCAGCAGCCGGCGCAGCACGTAGCCACGAGCGTCGTTGGACGGCGTCACGCCATCGCCGATCAGCATCAGCCCGCTGCGTACGTGGTCGGCAACCACCCGGAGGCTGACGTCGGAGGCGTGGTCGGCGCCGTACCGGATCCCGGCAAGGTCGGCGGCCCGCTCGATCACCGGGTAGACCTCGTCGATCTCGTACATGTTGTCGACGCCCTGCAGCAGGTACGCCGTCCGCTCGAGCCCGAGGCCGGTGTCGATGTTCTTGCTCGGCAGCGGCGCGACGATGCGGAAGTCCTCCTTGCTGCGCACGTCCGCCAGCTCGTACTGCATGAAGACGAGGTTCCAGATCTCCAGGAACCGGTCCTCGTCGACGATGGGGCCGCCGTCCGGGCCGTACTCCGGACCCCGGTCGACGTAGATCTCGCTGCAGGGGCCACCGGGGCCGGGCTGCCCGGTGTGCCAGTAGTTGTCCTTCTTTCCGCGGCGCTGGATGCGCCGCTCAGGAAGGCCGGCGATGCGCCGCCAGAGGGTCGCCGCCTCGTCGTCGTCCTGGTAGACGGTGACCCAGATCTTGTCCGCGTCGAAGCCGTAGCCGCCCTGCGTCTGGGGGGTGGTGATCAGCTCCCACGCGTAGGAGATGGCCTCGGCCTTGAAGTAGTCGCCGAACGAGAAGTTGCCGCACATCTGGAAGAACGTGCCGTGGCGCGTGGTCTTGCCGACCTCGTCGATGTCGAGCGTGCGCACGCACTTCTGCACGCTGGTGGCCCGCTTGTACGGTGGTGTCTCCTGGCCGGTCAGGTAGGGGATGAACGGCACCATGCCGGCGACGGTGAACAGCAGGGCCGGGTCGGGCGAGATCAGCGAGGCGCTGGGGACGACGGTGTGCCCCTTGCGCTCGAAGAAGTTCAGCCAGCGGCGGCGGATCTCCGCGGTCTCCATGGGGGTAATTGTCTCCTTGACGCTGGCTGCGCCGTAAACGGGCTACTCGCTGTCAGTCGCGGACGTCCGTGCCCGGCAGGCGCGGGTCGGTGGGGTTCTCGAGCAGCGCCTGGGCCTGCTCCTGGGACATCGTGCCCGTGTCCACGCCCAGCGCCACCCGAAGCTCGGTCTCCCGCTCGTGCATGGCTTCACGGACCGCGTCGGTGAACTCGCGGATGGCG
>JASBSH010000100.1 GCA_030149025.1 Actinomycetales bacterium
GACTTCACGGCGGAGCTGGACGCCGACGTCGCTGGTCTGCGTGTCGGCGTGCCCACCAACTACTACTTCGACCGGGTCTCGCCGGATGTGGAAGCAGGGGTGCGTCGCGCCGTCGGCCAACTGGAAGCGCTCGGTGCGCACCTTGTCGACGTGACCATCCCCCTCGCGGATGTCGTCCTGTCAGCGGAGTGGGCCATCCTGATGCCGGAGGCCAGCGCGTACCACCAGGAGACGTTGCGACAGAAGGCCGACCTGTACACCGAGGACGTCCGTCTCTTCCTGGAGGCCGGCGAACTGGTCCTGGCCACCGACTACATCAGGGCGCTGCGAACGCGGAACCTCATGCAGCAAGGCTGGCGACGTCTGTTCAACGACGTGGACCTTGTCGTCACGCCCGGCATGCCCGTCGCCGCACCACCCGCCGGGAACAGCACCGTCGATTGGCCGGACGGTGTGAGCGAGGACATCACGACGGCGCTAGTGCGGCTCACCTCACAGAGCAACCTGACCGGTATGCCGACGCTGTCGCTGCCAGTGGCCTTCGACAGCGACGGCTTGCCTCTCGGGATGCAGGTCATCGGCCGGCCCTTCGACGAGGCGACCGTGCTCAGGCTCGGGCGGGCGTACGAGCAGGCGAGCGATACGGTGGGCCGAATCGCTCGCTTGTGACCGCCTTCTGCGTGAGCGCGTCCTTCTGCGTGAGAGCGTCCTTGTGCGACCGCTTCCGCGGCACGGTGCGACCGCTCCCGCGGCACGTCAGCGCAGCCGGTAGAGCACCTCACCAGCCTGGGGGACGACGAGGGTCTCGGGGTCGGCCTCGTACGCTGCGACGTCCACCTCGGCCGGGTCGCGGTAGTCGAGGTTCGCCTTGCGGACGGTGCTCTCGGGGATGCTCGTGGCAAGCGTGACGGTCACACGCAACCTCTCGCCGTCCACCTCGTCGTAGGTGCCCGCACCGCGAAGGTGCGTGGAGTGCGCGAGCACTCCCCAGTGCAGGTGCGCGTACTTGTCCCACTGCTTCACGAAGAAGTCGCGGCAGTGGTAGCCGATCTCGTCGATCTCCGGGTGCATCGCGGAGATCTGCTTCACGTGCGGCGCGTAGAGGATCACCTCTCCCCCGTCGGCCACGACCGGTTCCACCTTGTAGAAGCCCTTCGCGGCGGTCCAGATGTCCTCGTACTTGGTGGGAATGATGGACAGGACGCGCTTGACCGGCGCATCGAGGTAGCGCACGTGCGTCTGTGCCGACACGTCGGCTGCGGCGGCCCATGCCGCGCGTGGTTCCCCGAACGCAGCCGAGTGCAGCGTGTTGGTACCCGACTCCACGACGACGCACAGCGCAAGCGCCTGTGAGGGGATCATCGACGCAGCCTCGTCGATCAGCGCGCGGACCGGTGTCTCACCCTTCGTCCCGATGATCTGCGCGCTGGTGATGAGTGCGCCGACCCAGTGGGAGAGGTCGATCACGTCCTGGCCGGCGACGCCGGGGAAGAAGTACTTGTTGCCGCCCGAGAAGCCGACCACCTCGTGGGGGAACACCGGGCCGACGATCAGGGTCACGTCGTGTTCGACCACGGCCCGGTTCAGGCTGACGTCGACCCCGTGGTGCAGCAGGCCACCGGACAGCTCTCCGACGCGCTCGGCGCTGATGTGCCCCAGCTTGACGAAGGTGTCGGCGTCCCACCACTCGTGGTTGAGCACGGTCGTTCCCGGGTACCGGCTCTCGAGCTGGCCCTCGGGGTACCCCAGATGGTGCGCCAGCTCGGGCGGGTGCATGGCTGCGTGGGTGCCCAGCGCAACGAGCACCGTCAGCCGCCGGACGCGGCCGTGGACCGCGCCGTGCACCGCTGAGAGCAGCAGGGGAAGGGGGCAGCTGCGGGTCCCGTCGGGCACGAGCACGAGCAGGCTCTTGCCGTCGAGATCGACCGCTGCGAGCTGTTCGGCGACGAACCGGCGAACCTCTGCCTCGGTCAGCACGACGTCCGCACCGCCGATGGTGGCGGCTCGTTCGGTCGGCTGGGGCAGCGTGTCGGTCATGTCGCCACCTTCCAACGCCGGCCAGAGCGCCGCAAGGGGCCGGCCGCCACGCCGTGACCGACCTGCGCGTGATGCACGTGTGCACCGGTGAGGCGGACCGACCCGGTCACACTCGACGGCAACGGGTTGTCCGGCCGAGCGCTCTCCGTGAGCATGGCTGCATGTCGAGCCCACCTCCGCTGTCCTTGCACCCGGACCGGCTGCTGCCCGTGGACCCCACGGTCCGCGACATCGCACGCCGGCTGTACGAGGCCGTCGAGGGGCTGCCGATCATCTCGCCGCACGGCCATGTGGATGCTCGGATGCTGCTCGATGACGTCCCGTTCGCAGACCCGGCGACGTTGTTCGTGACACCTGACCACTACGTGACCCGGCTGCTGCACGCCAGTGGGGTGTCCCTCGGGGCGCTCGGGGTCGGCCGCACGCAACTGAGCGAGGACGACGCCCGGCAGATCTGGCGGCTGCTGTGCAGCCACTGGCCGGTGTACCGCGGCACCCCCGTCCGGTTCTGGCTCGAGTCCGAGCTCGCGCAGATCTTCGGTGTGCAGGTGAGACCGTCGGCGCGGACCGCGGACGACATCTACGACACCGTGGCGGCGAAGCTGGAGCAGCCGGAGTTCAGGCCCAGGGCGTTGTTCGACCGCTTCGGCATCTCGGTGCTCGCCACGACCGACGACCCGTGTGACGACTTGTCCGCACACGCGGCCCTGGCGGCCGACGAGAGCTTTCGCGGCAGGGTGATCCCCACCTTCCGGCCGGACAGGTACCTGGAGCCGGCGTCCAAGGGGTGGGCCGACCTCGTCGACCGACTCGGCAAGGTGGCCGACGTGGACACCGGGACCTACGCCGGATGGGCGGCGGCGATGGAGAACCGGCGACAGTACTTCATCCGGCACGGCGCGGTGTCCGCCGACCACAGCCACCAGGACGCGAGGACCGACCCGCTCGAGCCGGCGGAGGCCGAGCGGATCTACGCGGCCGCGCGAGCCGGTGACGTCACGGCGGCAGAAGGCGACGCACTGCGACGGCACATGGTGCTGGAGATGGCCCGCATGTCCTGCGACGACGGCCTCGTCATGACGCTGCATCCGGCGGTGCGCCGGGGTCACCACGGCCCGACGCTCGAGGAGTTCGGGCCGGACACCGGCCACGACATACCCGTCCCCGTGGAGTTCACCGACGCGCTGCGGCCGCTCCTGGAACGGTTCGGCACCCATCCGAACCTGCACCTGGTGCCGTTCACCGTCGACGAGACGGTGTTCTCCAGCGAGATCGCTCCGCTCGCCGGGTTCTACCCGTCGGTGTACGTCGGGGCGCCGTGGTGGTTCCTCGACGCCCCGGACGCGGTGCGCCGGTTCCGGGCCGCGGTCACCGAGACCGCCGGTTTCGCTCGGACATCCGGGTTCATCGACGACACGCGGGCGTTCTGCTCCATCCCCGCCCGGCATGACATGTCCCGCCGCCTCGACAGCGGCTTCATCGCCCAGCTGGTCGCCGAGCACCGGCTCGACCTGGACGAGGCGCTGGACACGGCGGTCGATCTCGTGGCGCAGCGTCCGGTGGAGGCGTTCAAGCTGTGAGCGCGCTTCGCCGCACGACACCCCCGCCACCCGTCCGGATCCTCCATCTGGGGCTCGGCAACTTCTTCCGCGCGCACCAGGCCTGGTACACCGCGAACGCGCCCGACTGCGCTGACTGGGGTATCGCGGCATTCGCGGGCCGCAGTGCACGGCTCGCCGGTGACCTCCAGGGGCAGGACGGCCTGTACACGCTGGTCACCCGCGACGCCGGCGGCGACCAGTTCGACGTAATCGCGAGTGTCGCTGCCGCACACGACGGAGACGACCTGCAGGCATGGCGGGCCTACTTCGCCGACCCGCAGGTCGCCCTGGTGACGATCACCGTCACCGAGGCCGGCTATCTGCGCGGCGGCGACGGTGGGCTGGACATGTCAGCTCCCGATGTGGCGAAAGACGTTGCGGCCCTGAAGGGCTCGAGCGCAGCCCCGGTCAGCACGGCGCCGGCGAAGCTGGTCGCCGGCCTGCTGGCACGTCGAGCGTCGGGCGGTGGGGCGATCGCCGTCGTGCCCTGTGACAACCTCATGCACAACGGCGCACTGGTCGAGCGAGTCGTCACCGACATGGCCGCCGCCGTTGACCCCAGCCTGCTGGGCTTCATCAGCGAACAGGTGTCGTTCGTGACCACGATGGTCGACCGGATCACGCCCCGGACCACCGATCCCGACAGGCGCCAGGTGCGCCAGGAGACCGGCGTGGACGACGCCGCTCCGGTCGTGACGGAACCTTTCAGCGAGTGGGTGCTCAGCGGGGTGTTCCCGGCCGGTCGTCCCGCTTGGGAGAAGGTGGGCGCCACGATCACCGACGATGTCGCACCGTATGAGCAACGAAAGCTGTGGTTGCTGAACGGTGCGCACTCGCTGCTCGCCTACGCCGGCTCGGCCCGGGGGCACGAGACGGTCGCCGAGGCGATCAACGACCTTCAGCTGCGTGACTGGGTCGAGCAGTGGTGGGCGGTGGCCTCGCCCTACCTGTCCCAGCCGAAGCAGGAGGTGGCCCAGTACAGATCGGCTCTCCTACAACGGTTCTCGAATCCGAGGATGCGCCACCTGCTGGCGCAGATCGCCGCGGACGGCTCGCAGAAGCTGCCCGTGCGCATCCTCCCGACGTTGGTTGCGGAACGGGAGGCCGGCCGGCTTCCCGAGGCCGCCACCCGCGTCCTGGCTGCGTGGGTCGCGCACCTGCGCGGTGCCGGTGCGCCGGTCCAGGACCCGCGCGCCGGCGAGCTGAAGTCAGCGGCGGACGGCCCGTTGCCCGAGGCCGTGCGAAGCGTGCTCGGACTGCTCGCCCCGCAGCTGGCGACGGACGATGCCGTGGTTGACGCGGTGGCTCGGCAGGTTCCAGACATCACCCGACCCGCGTCCCCTTCGTGATCATGCATCGTTCATGCAGCGCGCAAACCCGGATTCCGGTCGGGTTGTCTGGTCAGGGTCGGAGGGCGGCAGCCGACTCGACGAGACCGTCACGTTCCAGCATCGCGAGGACGCCAGAGAAGGTTGTCGGCGGGTTCTCTCGCGAATCGGCGATTCGCTGGACGGCGGTGTGGACCGCCTCGCGGCTCAGGTCGATCTGAGCGAGGATGAAGTCGTCGGCCGACTTCGCCTCCAAGTCCCACGCCTCCAGCGCAGCGGACGGGAAGTCCTTCAGGTTGTGCGTGACAATCACTTGGGCGCGGGCTTTGATGGCCGCCGCGAGCACATGGCGGTCGTCAGGGTCCGGCAGATCGACGGCCTCGATGAGCGGCTCATAGCCTGTCACCAGGCAGTCACGGACAGCCCGATTCATGAGAACGCGGGTGCGTGCCAGCTTCTGCGGATCGAGATCGGGTCGGTTCGCGGTGAGGTTGGCGAAGACCTCGTTGAGGATTTGGTCCGTCCACTTCGCCTGGACCAGCCCCGCTTGTGCAACTCGGATCAGCAGGTCTCGGAGCGTACTGGGGTAGAGCACATTGGCGTCGTAGAGGACGACGAACGGCACTTCAGAGAAGGCCCATCTCTTGGTGCAGTCGGGTCAGCTCGTCGGCGGCCTCGCGGCGCTCCTGGTCGTCGCGTGCCATGTAGGCCATCAGGGACTGAGCCTTGATCCGGCGGTGCTTGCCGACCTTCCGGTATTCGATCTCGCCAGCTTCGAGCAGACCGATGAGGAATGGCCGACTGACGTTGAGCAGTTCGGCTGCCTGTTGGGTGGTCAGCTCGGCGTGGGCGGGCACGACCGACACCCCCTGCCCCGCGGCCATGTGCGCGAGAACCCGAGCGAGGAGCTCCACCGCGCCACGCGGCACGAGGAGTGTCTCCTGGGGGTCGTCGGCAACGACGAGCCGGACGACGCTGTCGGTGTGCGAGGCGAGGTAGTCCTTGACGTGAGGCAGCGCCTCGACGGCGGTGCTGATGTCGGACTCGTCGGGCTGGACGGGCGCGAGTGCCAACGCAATCATGGTGTCTCCTCTCTCAGGCGCCCATTATTCGCAACATTCGAAGCGAACGCAACACTTGCCACCCTAGTTGCGCCCTCGGGCCGCGACCCCGTCGCGCCGCTGGTGGGATTTTGCGGCGCCACCAGCGTGAAGGGTCTCAGCGGTAGGGCGAGAAGTCGGGCTTGCGCTTCTCGGCGAACGCGCGAGCCCCCTCCATGCCTTCTTCGGAGTGCACGAACAGGTCCAGCCCGTCGAAGGCGATGTTCGACAGCCCCGCGATGTGGTCGGTGTCGGCATTGAACGAGTGCTTGAGGAACTTGAGCGCGGTCGGCGAGTACGAGGCGATCTTGCGCGCGTAC
>JASBSH010000071.1 GCA_030149025.1 Actinomycetales bacterium
CGTGACGTCGTCCGGGTGGGGGTGAAGGTCCGGTACGCGCCGTTCGTCACCGTGACGCACGCGATGAAGCTGGCCGAGCCGACGCGCGAGGGTGCGGTGATCGAAGCAGCCGCCCTGGCCGTGCTGCAACGGTTCTCATCCGACCGGCCGGTGCGTCTGCTCGGCGTGTGGGCCGAGATGGAACGCCCCCGACCCACGCCGTGATCATGCAGTTGTGCACACGGGGGAGTCATGCTCCTCGAGGCGCGTACATGATCACCGCGACGCCGAGGAGGCACAGCGCGGCGCCCATCAGGTCGAAGCGGTCGGGTCTGAAGCCGTCCCGGCGCCCACCCACAGCAGACCCTTGTTCTCACGCAGCCCCTGCCAGACCAGCCATCCGCCCCCGATCTCGGCGACGGCGGCAAGCAGGAACAGCAGCACCGATCGGGCGATCATCATGCGCTTGACTTTAGATAGGGCGTGGGCGGGACGAGCGGGTGGACGACCGGTCCGGATCTCATGAAATCGGGGCCGCCGGGGAAGGAGTGACCCATGGAGGTGCTGGAATCGTTCCGTCGGTCGGCCAGCCGCCGCCTGTTCGAGTACGTGGCGGGACCGGACGCGGACGACGCCAGGCAGCGAATCCACGCCACTCCCGGCCCGCGGTGGTTCGCTGAGGGGTCGCCGATCCAACGGGTTCACGGCGACGCCGCGATCTACGTCGGTGGCCTGACGGCCCTGCTGCTGCAGTCGCTGCACCCGCTCCCGATGGCCGCGGTGGTCGACCACTCCGCCTACAAGTCCGACCCGTGGACCCGGCTCCAGAACACGAGCACCTTCATCGCCGCGACGACGTTCGGACCGGTGGAGGAGGCGGAGAAGGCGATCGCCACCGTGCGGGCTGTCCACGACCGGATCACCGGAGTGGCGCCGGATGGCCGGCCCTACGAGGCCAACGACCCCCATCTGTTGTCGTGGATCCATGTGGCCGAGGTCCACAGCTTCCTCGCTGCGTATCAGCGGTACGGGGCAGTGCCGCTGAGGGACGACGAGGCGGACGAGTACGTCGACCAGGTGGCCCTGGTGGGAGCGAAGGTGGGGGCGGCGGAGCTGCCGCACTCCAGGGCGGAGCTCGCGGAGGCGATGGAGGCGTTCCGGCCGGAGCTGCAGGGGACGCCCGGTGCGCGTGACACGGCTCGGTTCCTCCTCGGAGGGTCGGCCGTGCCCGTCATCGCCCGTCCCGGTTACGCGGCGCTGGGTGGTGCGGCCGTGGGGCTGTTGCCGGACTGGGCGACGCGGATGCTGTGGATTCCGAGGGTGCCCCTGGCCGACGCCACTGTGGGCAGGCTCAGCGGGCACGCGGTCGTCATGACGCTCCGGTGGCTGACGTCGGCCTTGCCGGCGCCCCGGCCGGCGCGGTCACATCCCTGATCCGCCACGGTCCGAGTCACCACGAAGGACGGCGCCCACGGGTCCGGGACTTGAGCGCCGCATCGGCGAGCATCGTCTTGGAGGCACGGGTAGCCAGACCCTCGGTCGCCTCGAAGGCCAGCGTGTCGAGAACCCTTGCCTCGCTGTGCAACTCGGCCGCCAGCTCGGCCGGCGCCGCTCCGAGCACATCGCCCAGCTCCGCCTTGGCCGACCGCAGCACCTCGACGGCGGCGGAGAGGTCACCGGCCTGCAGATGTTCCGAGGCGCGTCGCTTCGACGCCTGCACGCGCTGGTAGACGAGCTCGGTGCGCACCACCGGGTCCGGGATCCGTCCGGCGGCCTCGTCACCGGGCACCACATTGACGTGCACCGGCAGCGTCACGGTGTGCTCGACGAGGTCCGGCAGAGCCACGTACCGCAGCTCCAGCGTGGCGATCTGCGCGAGACCGAGCGCCGGCATCGCGGGCACGTCGAAGGTCAGCACCAGCTTCCGCAGCTCGCCGGACCAGAAGGACCCGAGCTCGACCAGGATCCCGTCGTCGGTGGCATGTGCGGGAAGGTCGTTCGCGACCCGCACACCGGCCACCTCGGGTGCCATCCGGAGCAGCAGCGACGCCGCCTGCACGGACTGGTTCAGCAAGCCGTCGATCTCGTGAGCGATAAGACCGACTGCGGTGTCGGCGTCCTCGGCGAACAGCTCGCCGCCGTTGCCGCCGCGTGCGATCGCGCCCAGCAGCGCCTCGTCATAGCCGAGCCCGAACCCCAGAGTGGTGGTGATGATGCCGTCACCCGCGGCGGCGGCGGCCACCTCGCCCAGGCGGGCAGGTTCGACGATCCCTGCGTTCGCGTGCCCGTCGCTGACCAGCAGCAGGCGCGGCCCGGTTGCGCCGGAGCGTCGCAGCTCCTGCAGCCCGCGCAGGTAGCCCGCGGACAGGTCCGTGCTCCCGCCCGGAGACACGTCGGCGATGGCGCGCTTGATGGCCTCCTTGTCGCGGACCGGACCGGCCGGGACGACGACATTCGCCTCGTGGTCGAACGTCACGAGCCCGAAGTGGTCGGTCGGGTCCAGCCGGTCGACGAGTTCCCGCAGGGCGCGCTGGGCTCCTGAAAGTCGTTCGCCTGCCATGGATCCGCTGCGGTCGAGGACGACGACGAGCCCGGTGGGTGACCGGTCCTGGCTCGGCGTGGGGGTCGGCGCCGTCAGCTCGAGCAGGAGGCTGACCTCGTCCTCGGTCTCCAGTGCGACGACGTCGACGTCCAGGTGTGCGGTCAGATGCATGGTGGCCCCGTTCTGCCGGGGCGGCTCGATCGCCACCCCTGTTGATATGCTGCGGCAAGCATAACGCTGTGAGCAGAGACTATGCAAGGAGCATTGTGGGCAGGGAGCGGAAGAAGGGCGGCAGCGAGGAGCTGTCGGCGCTGATCCGGGAGCGCCGCGAAGAGCTCGGTCTGTCCCGCCGTGATCTCGCTGACGCCACCGAGCTGTCCTACCCGTACATCTCCCAGCTCGAGACCGGCTACCGGCTCCCGTCCCACCGGGCGATGCAGGTCCTCGGGAAGGCTCTGCAGGTGGACCCGTCGGTCCTCTTCCGCGCAGTCGGAACGGATGTGGACGACGACACGCACTTCGCGTCTTCCGGCCGCCGGTCGGGCGGGACGCGCTATCTCGCGAACCCTGTCCGCGCCCAGCAGGTCGCACACGCCGCCAAGGTTGTAGCCGATCGGCTGCCCCCTAACCCCGGCACGCAGGATGCGGTGTCGGCGGCGGTGGAGGCGCTCTCCTCGGTGCCGGCGAACGGGCGCCTCGAGGCCCTCAACGCGGTTCAGGCGGCAGTCCTGGAAGGGCTGGTCGCCGAGCGTCGAAAGGACTGACCTGCCTCAGGCCGGCGGAAACCGTTGCGACAGGTGGTGATGAACGGCGCGGACAACCTCATCCGACAGGTCACCCTCCGTCGTAAGGATCTTTTGAGCAAGCCGCGGCCACACGACGTCCACGCCGTCGATGGAGAAGGAACCACCGATCAACGGCCAATCCGCATCGAGGAAGCAGAGCATCCCGCGGACCGACGGCTCACCCGCCGGAAGGAAACCGGCAAGTGCCTCCCGGACCAGATTCACCTGCTTGTGCACGCCCGCAACCAGTTTCGATCCGTCGCGTCGACCGATCATCAGGGTCTCCGTGCGCGGCCGGAAGAGTCCCCCCTCGACCCGTAGCGACGGACGCTGGTCGCGGTACCGCTTGGCGTCGATGACGAACACACCACGCGGCGATACGGCGATGTGGTCGATGTTCGCCTTGGTGCGGGGGATGCGGCGGTCGTGCAGCGCGTACACGCCCTGACCGGCGAGCTTGTTGAGCCCGCCAGCCAGCTCCTCCTCGCCCTTCGCGCCGGTGGCCCAGGCCTGGGTGCTCTGAGGCTCGTCGGTCAGCGCAAGGATCAGCCCGCCCACACGGGGATGCTTCTCGCGGATGCGCTTCTCGCGGGCGTTCTTGCGCCGCTCGTACTCGCGCCGCGCGGAGCCGCCACCGACGCCCGCGAACG
>JASBSH010000073.1 GCA_030149025.1 Actinomycetales bacterium
ATCTTCGAGGTCTTCGGCCATGACAGCCACATCGTCGTCATCTCCTCCGGTGGCCTGCGCCGCGGCAGCAGGTACGTGATCCGGGTCGTCAAGGGCGGCGAGTCCCTGGCCCGGCAGACCGGGCTGCTGGACCGCAGGGGCCGGCCGGTTCGCGGGCTGCCGCCGCACGTGGTGTCGGGGGCCGCCTGTGACGCCGAGTCGGCGTGGCGCGCGGCCTTCCTCGCGCACGGCTCGTTGACCGAGCCCGGCCGGTCCTCGGCGCTCGAGGTCACGTGCCCGGGTCCGGAGGCGGCGCTCGCTCTCGTGGGTGCCGCCCGTCGTCTCGACATCCAGGGCAAGGCGCGCGAGGTGCGGGGAGTGGACCGCGTCGTCATCCGCGACGGGGACGCCATCGGGGCGATGCTCACCCGGCTCGGCGCGCACGACGCTGTGCTGGTCTGGGAGGAGCGCCGTATCCGGCGCGAGGTCCGGGCCACGGCGAACAGGCTCGCGAACTTCGACGACGCGAACCTGCGACGCTCCGCCCGGGCGGCGGTCGCGGCCGGATCGCGGGTGGAGCGTGCGCTGGAGATCCTCGGGGACGACGTGCCCGAGCATCTGCGGTCGGCCGGTGAGCTGCGGCTCAAGCACAAGCAAGCGTCCCTTGAAGAGCTCGGTCAGCTCGCCGATCCTCAGATGACCAAGGACGCCGTCGCCGGTCGGATCCGCCGTCTGCTCTCGATGGCCGACCGCCGGGCCAAGCAGCTCGGGATCGAGGGCACGGACGCCTACCTCACGCTCGACATGCTGGACGCCTGACCCGCCGCTGTGGGCCGCATGAGCCCCGTTGTGGCGGAACCGAGCCCCGATTCGGTCGAACGGGTGAACTGATCTTCCATCGCTGGGATGGTGGAGGACGTGTCCTTCCCGCTCAAGCAGACTGGTGGGAAACCTCGGGTACTGCGCTTGCCGGTCCTTCGGATGTCGGCCGCCGGCTTCGCCTTCGCTCTCCTCGGCCTGCTGACGCTTGTTGTTCTCGCCGTGACGACGCATGGGGGCCCGTCGTCAGCGCGACCCGGCCCCGGCGCCTCGCCGTACCGCCTCGACCTGACCGATCCGGGGGCCGGCGCGAGCGACCCCGGATTGCCCGCGGCCGGACCCGTCTGGCGGGCACCTCCGGCACCCGGGCAGGGCGGGCAGCAGCTCGCGGCACCCGGGCAGAAGCTCACAGGGGCCACGGTGAAGGTCGCTCAGGCCTACGTGCGCCGGGCGACCGGCATGCCCCAGGTTGCGCTGTCGGCGTACCGCGCAGCGGCCGCTGCCATGGAGCAGGTGGACCCGGCATGTCGCCTGCAATGGCCGGTTCTGGCGGCAATCGGCCGTGTGGAGTCGGACCACGGCCGTGTCGGCGGCAGCGTGATGCGCGCGGATGGGACGGTCGTCCCCTCGATCAGGGGTCCCGTCCTTAACGGCCTCGGCGTCGCGCTCATCGCTGACAGCGACGGCGGCAGCCTCGACGGCGACACCAGTTTCGACCGGGCCGTCGGTCCCATGCAGTTCATCCCCGCCACCTGGCGCGCTTTCGCCAGCGACGGCAACTCCGACGGCCGCACGGACCCCCAGAACATCTTCGACAGCTCCCTCGCCGCGGCCAGGTACCTCTGCGCCGGACCGGGTGACCTCAGCAGCTCCGCGGGGCTGCGCGCCGCCGTCTGGCGGTACAACCAATCGCAGGCCTACGTGGACGTGGTGATCGGTCTCGCCGCGGCATACGTCAGCGGAACCCCGCTCTCGGGGCCGGTCTCCGTGGTCCCGCATCCGCCCGCAGTGCCGGCGGGCGTTCCGGTCCAGCCCACCTCGCCGGTCACGGCCGTCCAGTCCGTCGTAGCGACGTCGGCCGCGCGGCCACCCGGCTCGCCCTCGAGCAGCTCGACGAGTCCGACCGGCTCGACGAGTTCGGGTGCGGGGGCTCCGAGCAGTCCGGAGACCGCGCCCGGGACAACGGGCGGCACCGGCGGAAGCTCGCCCGGCACGACGACGGACACCAGCGGCACCCCGACGACCGGCGGCACCGGTGCCGCCGCACCGGGCACGAGCGGGACGTCGACCACGCAACCGGGCGTGTCGTCGTCCACGTCCTCGTCCTCGCCGGCGTCCAGCTCCGGATCCGGGTCGACGTCGTGTCCCGCGCCTGCGGACGGTCCGACGACTGACGCCACCACACCGACCGTCAGCCCGACGACCGACACCACCACACCCACCGACACCACCACACCCACCGACACCCCGACGGCCAGCCCCACCGACGCCCCGGCCACCGACAGCCCGACGACTGACACCACCACACCCACCGACACC
>JASBSH010000087.1 GCA_030149025.1 Actinomycetales bacterium
GATGGAGCAGGCCCGCGAGGGGTTCGAGGCGGTCGCGAGCGGGGACGTGTTCGGGAAGGTCGTGCTCACGAGGGGCGCGTGAGCACCGTCGGCATCGTGCTCACGAGGGGCGCGTGAGCACCATCGGCATCGTGCTCACGAGGCCTTGATCGGGGGTTGATCATGAAATCCCGGTTCATCGGCGGGAACCGGGATTTCATGATCACGCGCATGGGTTGGGGGGTATCAGCCGAGGAGGGAACGCACCCGTGCCTCGGCCTCCCGCAGCAGATGCTCCAGCTCCGCGACACGTGGCTCGGCGATCCCTCTGGCGTGCAGCTCTCGGACGACAGCCTGCCGGAACCGCTCCAGCATCGCCTCCGCCCGCCTGGCCGCACCGATGTCGCCTCGCTGCGGGCCGGCGTCCCAGTGCTGCCCGGCCTGTGATGTCGCCGTCCGGGAGGCGGCCTTGGCCGCCCTGGCCGCGGCCGCCAGCTCTCCCCGCAGGTCCTGGCTGGCCGCGCGGACCTGCTCGCGGACCTGGGAGGCGAGCCGCTGCACGGAGGCCGTCAGGTCGTCGTCCAGGTCCCTCAGCTCCTCGGCCCGGGCACGGACCTCCGCGCGGCCGGCCTCGGTGATCCGGTAGACGGCCTTGCGACCGGAGTCCTCGCGCTCGACGAGGCCCTCCTCCTCGAGCCGGGCCAGGCGGGGGTAGATCGTGCCGGCGCTGGGGGTGTACATGCCGTTGAACCGGTCCTCCAGCGCCCGGATGAGCTCGTACCCGTGCCGGGGAGCCTCGTCCAGCAGGCTCAGTAGGTACAGGCGCAGCTGGCCGTGCCCGAACACTGGGGTCATGCCCGTCCCCCGTCGCCGTCGGCATGCAGCAGCGTGACGTCCCCGGACACCGTCTTGGCGACCAGGTGGACCGCCTTGTCCCCGCGGGAGATCCGGCCGCCGTTGTTGCCCGGTGTGCCGGCCAGCCGTTCCCCGCCCGCCACGACCTGGCCGGACACGGTCTTGGCGTCCACCTCGAACCCGCTGTCGGCGGGGACCCGGACCGTGACGTCACCGGACACGGTGGTCGCGGCCAGCGTGGCCGGTGCTGTGCCGAGATCGATTGACAGAGAGCCGCTGACGCTCTTGGCGCGAAGCTGCGGCATGGCGGCGGCCTGCACGGTGAGCGACCCCGACACGGTGTCGCCGGTGAAGACCCCGTGCTGGTCGCGAACGTCGATCGACCCGGAGACCGTCTTGGCGTCGACGTGCGCGTGGACGCCGTCGACGATGATCCGACCGGAGACGGTCTTGACGTGCGCCGGGAGGCTCGTGCCGCTCACCAGCCCGTCTCCCGTCACCGTCCCGAGCCGGACGACGACGGACCGGGGGACGGCGACACTCACCTCCGCGCGGTCCTCACGCCCGAAGTAGGTCCGGAAACCCTCGAACAGGTTCTCCCACTTCAGGCTGGGGTCATGGGTGATCTCCAGCACGCCGTGGGACCATGTGATGACCAGGTCCCGTCCTTTGACGGCCGACACCTCCACGCGGACCGAGTCCAGGTCGTCCTGGGCAACGACGGAGGCGTGCCCGCCGATGATGCGGATCCGGACCTCCTTGGGGGCGTCCGCCTCGCCGCCCACCTCGATGACCCTCGGGCCGGCTACGGTCCACTGCTCGCTCATGGCGCCTCCTGATCTCGCGATGTATCGCGTTCAGGGGAAGGTAGAGCCGGTGTCCACGAGATGTCAAGATATATCGCGAACACTGGGGGTCGGCAGGCTGCCGGCGGTTTACGGCTGCGGCACGCCCAACCAGCCGTACCAGCCACCATGCAGCACCAGCCATGCCATCAACCCGTACCCCGCCTGGCCGGGATGCGTGCCGTCTCCGGCGGCGAGGTCGGCGTACCACTGCTCATGGGAGGAGAGCGGCCCGTAGCAGTCCACGTACAGGACGCCCCGGCGCTCGCAGACGTCCTGCAGGGCCGTCGACAGCTCGGCGAGCCGGTCGTTGACGTTCCCGTCCAGCGTCGGGGGAGGGCCGACCACCATGCTGCGAACGCCCCGGGAGGCCGCATCGTCGAGGACGTTCGCGAGGTTGAGGCGGCTGCGGGCCAGCGACGTCCCCTGGTCGATGTCGCCACGACCCAGACCGACCACCAACCGGTTCTCCGCCTCCGGATGCCAGCGAAGGCTGGTCTCCGGGATCCACCGGCCGAGCAGGCCTGCCGTGCCCTCACCGGGCACGCCCAGGGGGAACATCGTGGTGATGATGCCGTCCTGCGGAGTCCGCGCCCCGACCCGCCCCGTCCATCCCAGCGACCGGGCGTCACCCACACCCGCAACCAGCGCGTCGCCGACCACGCACACACGGCGACCGAGACGCGGAGGACGCGTGTCGTCGTCCAGGCTCATATCCGTTCGCCCACAGCGCTCGCGCTCACTCGTCGTCCTCGTCGTCCAGGCGAGCCAGCCAGGTGGCCAGCCGCTCGACCGGCGTCTCGAACTCGGGGTTGAGGTCCACGAACGTGCGCAGCTGCTCCGCGAGCCAGGCGAGGGTCACTTCATCCTCGCCCCGGCGCGCCTCGAGCTCCTCGATACCTCGGTCCGTGAAGTACATCTGCTCAGCGGGCGAACGCGCGCTCGACCAGGTCCCGCTGCTCCTCCGCGTGCTTCTTGCTGGAACCCGTTGCAGGGGAAGCAGAAGCAGGACGGGCCACGTGCTGCAGCTGGCTGATGTTGCCGCCGTGGATGAACAGGTTCAGCGCGATGAACGGCCAGGCGCCCTGGTTCTCCGGCTCCTCCTGGACCCAGACGACCTCCGCTCCCTCGAACGGCGACAGCGTCTCCTTGATCGCTTCGTTGTCGAGCGGGTACAGCTGCTCGAGCCGGATGATCGCCGTCTTCGTGTCTTCGGCCTTCGCCCTGTGCGCCAGCAGGTCGTAGTAGACCTTGCCGGTGCACATGAGCACTCGGTCGACCTGGCGCGCCTGCGACTCGTCCGCGAACTGCTCGCCGATGACGGGCCGGAAACCGCCGCTGGTGAAGTCCTCCACGTCGGACGCGGCGGCCTTCAGCCGCAGCATCGACTTCGGGGTGAACACGATCAGCGGACGGCGCGGCCGGGCGTACGCCTGCCGGCGCAGCAGGTGGAAGTAGGACGCCGGCGTGGACGGCATGGCCACGGTCATGTTGTTCTCCGCGCACATCGTCAGGTAGCGCTCGATGCGGGCGGAGGAGTGGTCCGGCCCCTGGCCCTCGTAGCCGTGCGGCAGCAGCAGCACGACCGACGAACGCTGGCCCCACTTCTGCTCGCCGGAGGAGATGAACTCGTCCAGGATCGTCTGCGCACCGTTCGCGAAGTCGCCGAACTGCGCCTCCCACAGCACCAGGGCGTCCGGTCGCTCGACGGAGTACCCGTACTCGAACCCCATTGCGGCGTACTCGGACAGCAAGGAGTCGTACGCCCAGAAGCGCGCCTGCCCCTTGGACAGGTACAGCAGCGGGGTCCACTCCTCGCCAGTGGTCTTGTCCGTAAGCACGGCGTGACGCTGCACGAACGTCCCCCGGCGGGAGTCCTGGCCGGCGAGCCGGACCGGCACGCCCTCCATGACGAGGGAGCCGAACGCGAGCAGCTCGCCGTAGCCCCAGTCGATGCCGCCCTCACGCGACATCTGCGAGCGCTTCTCCAGCAGCTGGCGCAGCTTCGGGTGCACCACGAAGCCCTCGGGCGGCGACACGTAGGAGTCGCCAATGCGCTTGAGCACCTCGGGGTCCACCGCTGTCCTGTGCGGCTGCACCAGGACCGCGTCGTCGCGCTGGGCCTCCGGCTGCTCCAGGCCGCCGGGGCCGTCGGCCCCGTCGTGGCCGCGCTGCTCCCCGGTGCTGGCGCGCGTCTCCGCGAAGACCCGCTCCAGCTGGTCCTGGTAGTCCTTCAGCGCCTGCTCGGCCTCCTCGACCGTGATGTCGCCACGGCCGATCAGGGACTCGGTGTAGAGCTTGCGCACGCTGCGCTTGCGCTCGATCAGCGAGTACATCAGCGGCTGGGTCATCGACGGGTCGTCGCCCTCGTTGTGTCCCCGACGGCGGTAGCACACCATGTCGATGACGACGTCCTTGTCGAACGCCTGGCGGAACTCGAAGGCGAGCCGCGCCACCCGGACGCACGCCTCCGGGTCGTCCCCGTTCACGTGGAAGATCGGCGCCTGGATCATCTTGCCGACGTCCGTGGCGTACACCGACGAGCGGGACGAGGCCGGTGCGGTGGTGAACCCGACCTGGTTGTTGATGACGACGTGGACGGTGCCGCCCGTCCGGTAACCACGCAGCTGGGAGAGGTTGAGCGTCTCCGCCACGACCCCCTGGCCGGCGAAGGCCGCGTCACCGTGCAGCAGTACCGGCAGCACCGGGAAGCTGGTGCCGCCCAGGTCGATCCGGTCCTGCTTGGCCCGGACGACGCCCTCCAGGACGGGGTTGACCGCCTCGAGGTGCGACGGGTTGGCCGCCAGGTACACCTTCGTGGTGCTGCCCGACTCGGCGGTGAACGTGCCTTCGGTGCCGAGGTGGTACTTCACGTCGCCGGAGCCCTGGACCGTGCGCGGGTCCTGGGTGCCCTCGAACTCCCGGAAGATCTGCGCGTAGTTCTTGCCCGCGATGTTCGCGAGCACGTTCAGCCGGCCGCGGTGCGGCATGCCGATGCAGACCTCGTTCAGCTTCGCGTCGGCCGCCTCGGACAGCAAAGCGTCGAGCAGCGGGATGACCGACTCGCCGCCCTCCAGGCTGAACCGCTTCTGGCCGACGTACTTCGTCTGCAGGAACGTCTCGAACGCCTCAGCCGAGTTGAGCCGCCGCAGGATCCGCAGCTGCTCGTCCCGGTCGGGCTTGGCGTAGGGCCGCTCCACCCGGTCCTGGATCCATCGGCGCTGCTCAGGGTCCTGGATGTGCATGTACTCGATACCGAGTGTGCGGCAGTAGGAGTCACGCAGGACACCCAGGATGTCGCGCAGCTTCATCACCGGCTTGCCGCCGAAGCCGCCGGTCGGGAACTCGCGCTCCAAATCCCACAGGGTCAGGCCGTGGGTCTGGATGTCGAGGTCCGGGTGGCGACGCTGGCGGTACTCCAGCGGGTCGGTGTCCGCCATCAGGTGACCCCGCACCCGGTAGGCGTGGATGAGCTCGACGACCCTTGCGGTGCGGCCGACCTCGTCCTGCTCCCGCACCGAGATGTCGCGGACCCAGCGCACCGGCTCGTAGGGGATGCGCAGCGACCGGAAGATCTGGTCGTAGAAGCCGTCCTCGCCGAGCAGCAGCCGGTGCACGATCCGTAGGAAGTCGCCGGACTGGGCACCCTGGATGACCCGGTGGTCGTACGTGGACGTCAGCGTCATGACCTTGCTGACGCCCAGGCGTGCCATCGTCTCCTCCGACGCGCCCGCGTACTCCGCCGGCCACTCCATCGCGCCGACGCCGACGATCGCGCCCTGGCCCGCCATCAGCCGCGGCACGGAGTGGACGGTGCCGATCGTGCCGGGGTTCGTCAGGCTGATCGTGGTGCCGGCGAAGTCGTCGATGGCCAGCTTGCCATTGCGAGCGCGACGGACGACGTCCTCGTACGCCGCCCAGAACTGCGCGAAGTCCATCGACCCGCAGTCCTTGATGCTCGGCACGAGCAGCTGGCGGGACCCGTCGTCCTTGACGAGGTCGATCGCGATGCCGAGGTTGATCTGGGCCGGCTTCAGCACGGCCGGCTTGCCGTCGACCTCGGTGTACGCGTAGTTCATCTCCGGCATCGTCTTCAGCGCCTGGACCAGCGCGAAGCCGATGACGTGCGTGAACGACACCTTGCCGCCGCGAGCGCGAGCGAGGTTGGAGTTGATGACGATCCGGTTGTCGACCAGCAGCTTCGCGGGGATGTCGCGCACGCTGGTCGCCGTCGGAACCCCGAGGCTCGCCTCCATGTTGGTGACGACCCGGGCCGCGGCGCCACGCAGGCGCTCCTTGACGTCCTCCGTCTCGGGAGCCTCCTCCTTGCGCTGCGCGGCAGCGGCCGGCGGCGGCTTCGGCGGCTCGACCTGACGCTCGAGGGGCTGGGCGGTGTGCACGTCGTCCTTCGTGATCGGCTTCTGCGGGGGCTCGGGCTGCTTCGGCGGGGCCACCGGCGGCGGGGTGGTGCTGGTGGACGCCGCGGCGCCGGTCGCGCTCGCTG
>JASBSH010000094.1 GCA_030149025.1 Actinomycetales bacterium
ATCTTCCCACGCGGAAGATGTTTTAGCTATTCTGTAATCAGGATATCAGTGCGATGACCACACGGCTTATGGGACTGGCAGTACCGCTGGGCCCGATGGGGCGAGCCGCCGAACGGCGCGCGGTCCTGAACAACCACGTGCGGCTCACCGAGCAGCTCGCGGCATCGCAGGCCGGTGCCGGGCTCGACCTGGTCATCTGGCCGGAGAACTCCAGCGACATCGACCCCCTCCAGGACGCCGCCGCCGCTGCGGCCATCCAGGGCGCCACCGACGCGGTGGGGGTCCCGCTGCTCGTAGGCGCGGTGCTGGGCCCCTGGGACGACGGGCGGCTGCGGAACGCGTCGATGGTCTGGCGCCCCTCCGGCGCACCACCGGGCCCGGGCGACATCTACCTCAAGCGACGCGTCGTCCCCTTCGGCGAGTACATCCCGTACCGGTCCTTCTTCCGGCGAATCACCAGCCAGGTCGACCTGATCCCCAGGGACTTCGCCGGAGGGTCGTCCCCGCAGCCGCTGCAGATCGGGCCCGCCGTGGCGGCCATCGGGATCTGCTTCGAGGTCGCCTTCGATGAGCTCATCCGGGACTCGGTCGCGCAAGGCAGCAACCTCATCGTGATTCCGACCAACAATGCGACGTTCGGCCGTAGCGATCAGTCCGAGCAGCAGCTGGCGATGTCCCGTCTTCGGGCGGTGGAGCACGGGCGCTCGGTGATCCAGTCCTCCACGACCGGCGTCAGCGCCGTCATCCGCCCGGACGGGAGCGTGGTGGAGCGAACCGGCCTGTTCGAGTCCGATGTCATGGTGCAGGACGTGGCGCTGCAGAACGGCAGCACTCTGGCGACCCGGTACGGGGGTGCGGTCGAGTGGGCGCTGGTGGGGACCGGGCTCCTCGCAGCGGCCGGCGCGGCAATCGGCCGCAGGTTGCGCAGGCGCTGACCGGCACAGCGAACTGCGTCAGTTCGCCTCGAATCCGAGGTGCAGGTGGTCCTGGTGCAGCTGGTCGCTGAAGTAGGGACGGCGCCCGCGTACGCCGTCCAGGTCCGATGGACCGCCGATCTCGTTGGCTCCCGCCTGTGCCGCCGCGCGCATCACCTCCTGCCACGCCGACCTCTTCCGGTCCACCACCGGCACACCGTCGATGGCCCAGACGTCCACGGCGCGGCCGCTGGTGTGGTTCGACGGACGGTCGGTGCCGAACACCTCCACCGGGTGGCCGGTGGTCATCACGAGCACGTCGATGCGCCACCGGGTGCCCAGTTGGGTCAGCATGCTGAGCACGCGATCATCGATACGTCCGGCGGCGACATCGGCCCGGGCGGCCCCGGGCAGGACGACGCGCTCGTCCGCCAGCAGCGCCGCGGCGGCCGGTGACAGGGAGGGGACGGCGCGCGGAAGCGGCTGGAACCGCAGCTCAGTCACGATCCACGTGCCGTTCCTGCGGACCAGCCGAGCGTCGATGGTGGCAGCCCGCGGAGTCGGGCCGAAGCTCTCGTCGCGAAGCTGCTCGACGGGGATCATCACGCTCGCGGCCGTCCGGTCGGCCAGCAGGCCGCCGTACTGCGGGTAGACGATCCTCACCGAGGACCAAGAGGCGCCGTCGAGCAGCGCCGCCAAGGGATCCACCGCCGCAGGAGAGGCACCGGTGGCGGTCACTCGGCGTCGGGCAGCGTCTATGCCTACCTCACCACCTCGCCACGTCAGCGCGGCCTCGACGGCCGCGACGGCGGCCAGCTTGGCGGCCGGTTCCGGCTCTTGGGGCAGCAGGTCGTAGTGAGGGACGTCGACCGGCTTGACCACCGGGTCGGCAGATGGAGTGCTGGTCGGAGACGGCCGAGAAGGCTTCGTGGAAGGTGTTGCCGTTCCGGATGCCGTGGTGCGGACGCCGATCGGGCCGGCACCTTCAGCCGTGCCGCAGCCCGCCAGTACGCCCGTCAGGCCACCGAGCAGCAGGGCCCGACGTGCTGGGCCTGGCCGCGGATCCACTGCGCTCACCCGGTGAGCTGGTAGTCGAACTCGATGACCTGACGCCCGTCGCGGTTCCCCCTGATCCGCCCCTGGGTCCAGCCAGCCTTGCGGTAGAACGCTACGGCCGGCTCGTTATCGGCGTCGGTGATGAGCTCGATGCGGCGTGTAGGCGTCGCGGCGACATCGGCGACGAACTGGCCGAGCAGGCGTCGTCCCAGCCCGGTTCCCCGAGCCGCCTCGACGGTCACGATGGCGTGGAGCACGGCCACGGGCCCCGTCGCAGCGGGGCCGCCTGGGTTCTGGGTCCGCGCCGGACCAGGTGCGAGCAAACGGCGTGCGTATGTCCCCGACCGCGTTCTCAGGAACGAGGCTGCCACCCCAGGCCGCAGAATAAGGCTGGTGGCGCCGTGCAGGCCCAGGGACAACCGGTCACGTCGCAGGGTCCCGTTCACGTAGGCCGCCTGGTCGAGTGCTCCCAGCAGGAAACCCATGATCTGCCCGTGCTGATCGGTGGTGACGTAGCCGCAGGCGTTGGGGTCATCGATGAAGGTGCGGTGCCAGCGGCGGACGAACGACGGGCCGAGCCGCGGGAACAAGCCGTTTCCCAGATAGGCAATGTGGAGTCTCGCTGTGGTGGCAAGGTCGGGCACGGCGAGCGGTCGAAGGACGGACGTCGACCGGGCCGGACTGCTTGCGGCTGCACGGGGCGACGGGGCAGGTCCTGCGGGACGGGTCGGCTCTTGGGGCACGCTGAAGAATAACCGGAGTCGGCGCGGCATCGCGGTACGCGGTCGCGACGCGCCGCCGCGTCGCCGACTGCAGAGCCAAGGGTCAGGGCTCTCAGCCGCTGTGGTGGACCTCGTGCTCCTGTCCGCTGGTGGGGGCGGGCGGGGTGGCCTCGCCGAGATCGCCGGAGATCGCCGGGCCGATGACGAAGGCCGACACCGCGAACATCGCCGTGGTGAGCGCGAACGCGACGGCCGGTGCTCGCCACGTTCCGAACCTGCGACGCAGTCGCAGGAGGAACGGCAGGGACAGCACCTGACCCACCGCGAAGAGCGCCAGGTTGCCCACCAAACCGGAGATCACCGCCGCGCCGGCGAGGAAGCCAACGTGGTGCAGCACATGGGGCAGCAGCCCCATGATGCCCCCGATCGCTGCCGTGACAGCGCTCCACAGCGTTTGCATCCTCCGACGAGCAGACGCGGTGCTGGGCTGCGCCGTCGCGGTCCCGGGCGACGTCGCGACGGCGGTGTTGGACCCGCTCACCCTGGCTGCGTCAGATCCGGCCTGACGCCGTCAGCTCGCGTACGGCCTCCCGGTAGGCGTCAACGTCCAGCTCACCTGCCGCGAAGCGCCGGTCCAGGGTCATCCGCGGGTCCTCGGGCGGACGCGACCGGGACGGAATCGCACGCGCCACCACCCACACGACCACTCCGATCAGCAGCAGCCAGAGAACCGTGCCACCGATCATCATCGGCCACAGCGCCCCCCCGCCGTACCAACCCATCATCAGAACCACCTCCGGTGTAGAC
>JASBSH010000114.1 GCA_030149025.1 Actinomycetales bacterium
ATGCCACCCGTGACCGCTTGGATGTTCTGCGTCGGTGGTGACCGGAGCCGGAGCTAGCCGGAGCTAGCCGTGGATGTCCGGTCCTGCGCGCTCAACGGAGATCCGCAGGAGGCACCGCTGCTCGCGCTCCATGGCAGCGCGGTACTCGTCCCAGTCCTCGTGCTCGCCGCTGATCGCGCGGTAGTACTCCACAAGGGGCTCCATCGCCTCAGGCAGATCGACCACGTCGACGGAGCCCGAAACCTGCACCCACCCGCCGAAGAACCGGTCGTTGAGCACACAGACCCATGCGCGAGGGTCGCGGCGGACGTGCTTGGTCTTCATCGCCGTCTGCCTGGTGCTGATCACAACGTGGCCGGCGTCGTCCACGGCGACGAGCACCGGTGAGGTCTGCGGCGTCCCCTCCTGGCGCAGGGTCACCAGGACCGCCCGGTGGTTCTCGCGGACGAAGTCGAGAGCCTTCTTGGTCTCCATCGCCACATCGTGGCGCATCGGTGCAGACGGTGCCGCATGCTGGACGCGCCCGTCGCCCTCGTGATACAGGGTGGCAACATCGAGGCATGGCCAATGCGCTGCTGCTCGAGAACGTGCACCCCCTGGCGGAGACCATCCTGTCGGACGCCGGAGTCGCGGTGAAGTGCGTGTCCGGGGCGATGGACCCCGCGGAGCTGGCGCGATCCCTCGACGGCGTGCAGATCCTCGGGATCCGGTCGAAGACGGAGGTGACCAAGGAGGTCCTGGACGCCGCGCCCGACCTGCTGGCCATCGGCGCGTTCTGCATCGGCACCAACCAGATCGACCTCGAGACCGCATCGGAGCGAGGCATCGCCGTCTTCAACGCCCCGTTCTCCAACACGCGTAGCGTCGTCGAGCTCGCCATCGCGGAGATCATCGCTCTGGCGAGAAGGCTCACGGAGAAGAACAAGGCGCTGCATGACGGCATCTGGGACAAGTCGGCCACCGGAGCGCACGAGGTCCGGGGTCGTCGCCTCGGGATCGTCGGCTACGGCAACATCGGTAGCCAGCTGTCCGTAGTGGCCGAGGCACTCGGCATGCAGGTGTTCTTCTACGACACGGTCGACAAGCTCGCCCTCGGCAACGCCCGTCGCTGCGCGACGCTGAACGAGCTGCTGGACGTGGCCGAGGTGATCACCCTCCACGTCGACGGGCGATCAGGAAACGCCGGCTTCTTCGGAGGGCAGCAGTTCGGCCGGATGCGGCGCCGTTCGCTGTTCCTGAACCTGTCCCGCGGTTTCGTGGTCGACTACGACGCGCTGCGGGAGAACATCCTGTCCGGCCACATCGCCGGGGCCGCGATCGACGTGTTCCCGCAGGAGCCGAAGGCTCGCGGTGACGCCTTCGCGTCCGAGCTGCGTCGCCTGCCCAACGTCATCCTCACCCCGCACATCGGCGGGTCCACCGAGGAGGCGCAGGAGGACATCGGCCGGTTCGTGGCCGTCAAGCTGCAGGACTACGTCTCGTCGGGTTCCACCACGCTCAGCGTGAACCTGCCGCAGCTCGTGGCAGACCCGGACTACAGCGGACGGCACCGGTTCACGCACCTGCATCGCAACATCCCGGGGGTTCTGGCGGAGGTCAACCGGATCCTGGCGGAGCACGGAGTCAACATCGAGGGCCAGGTGCTGTCCACGCGGGGAAACCTAGGCTACGTCGTCACCGACGTCGGCAGCGGTTTCGCCCCGGAGGTGCTGGACGCACTGGGTGCGATGAAGTCGACCGTCCGGCTTCGAGTGATCACCTGACCACCTGGTCGAACCCTCACCTGAGCAGGTCCTCACCTGAGCAGCCGGCCGATCAGGGGCAGGTCGGTCAGCCCCTCCAGCCCGGCGACTGCGAACCCCTGCGCCGCGAGAGCGTCCAGGCTGCCGACGACGAGGTAGCGCGGGTGCCAGTGCGGGTGAAACTTGGCGTTGAACCGCCACAACGACTCCACCTGCACGTGCTGGGTCAACCGCTGCAGCACCGACCTGCCGACGTTCGCCCCCGCCGTCCGACCCTCCCCGGCGACCGTCTCGCGGAGCACCGAGAAGTTGAGGCTGAGCCCCCGCCCGCCGGACTGTGCGACGTGCCGGATCGTCTCGACCACGAGGAGGTCCATCACCCCGTTCGCCAGGTCCGGGTCGGGGCTGCGCCGCATCACGTCGAGTGACCAGCCGTCGATGCCTGGCGCCGGTACGTACTGGGTGAACGCGACAGGCGCGCCCGAGGCCTTGCTCGCCACCGACAGCAGCAGCTCGTTGTCGTCGGGGTCGAACAACCGGGACAAGGTCATTGAGAAGCCACGTTCCACCTCCCCCCGCCGGGCCTGCGCGGCCAGCTGCAGCAGCTCGTCCCTCAGGTCCCCCGGGAGCTGGGCCGGGTCGTGGAAGGTCACTCGAATCCCTTCTCGCCGCACACGGTTCACCGCCTGCCGCACTCCTCGCATCGACCGCCCTTCGAGGGTGAACGACGGGCAGTCCACGACCGCCTCGTCGCCCAGGTAGATCGACCGGAGCCCCGATGACTCGTACACGGGTAGCCAGTCCGGGCCTGCGCCGATCACGGTCACCGACCAGCCGAACGACTCGGCGTAGGACATGAAGTCGGCCCACACCTCCTCACGCTCGGCTGGTGGGCCGATCGGGTCGGGGGAGACGACGCAGACTCCTGACCGGACGGCGTGCGCCACAACGCTGCGACCTGAGAAGAACCACTGCTTGTCGTCCCGCAGCGCGAAGTAGTCCAACGTCCCGCTGCCGTAGGCGCGCATTAGGGCTCTCGCCCGTTCACGCTCCCTGCGCTGGGCAGCGCCGGTCAGCGGCGTGGGTTCGTGGGGCGACAGCAGCAGCCACAGCACGGTCGCGAGCAGACCGAGACCCAGGGCGAGCAGCGTCGCCTCCCGGTAGAGCGCCATGTGCTGATGAGCGCCGAGACTGGTCTCTCCCCGGTCCACGAGCTCCGCGGTCGCGAGCGCCACAACGACCACGACGACCGCTCCCACGGCGGCGAGGACCAGGGCGCGGACGGCGGCAGCCCGGCTGGGCAGGACGGGGAACGCCGCGCGGTGCCACGCCAACCACACACCGCCGGCCAGTGCCAGGACGGACTCCTCGACGTCCAGGCCCTTCACCAGGTGCAGCAGGACGGAGGCTGCGAGCAGGCCCAGCGTCGCCCACCACGCCAGGCGCTGCCCCCGGCGCAACCCCCGGGCCAGCAGGAGCAGCGGGAAGGAGATGAGGACGACGGTCACTGCGGCTGCGCGCGGAACCGTCACCGGCATGATCTCCAGCAGCAAGGCGAGCCGCGGCCGCAACGGCCGGGAGATCGCTGACACCAGCCCGAGCAGCCCGAGCAACGCGGCCCCGTAGGACGCGACCTGACGGGCGCGGTCGCGCCGGGCCCACGGCCGCTGGTCGCGAGTCCTCACGATCCACCATGGTGCTATGCCGGCTCCGCTGACCGGAGGCGTCGACCTGGCCGATGGCAAGCCAGGCGTTGCCGTGAAGCCGCTGCGTTCGCCGGTGTGATCTGAACCCGTGCCAGGATGCGCGCATGGCGAGCGCAGGCGTGAGGCAGGGCACGGTCGAGCAGGTCGCAGACCTGGTGGGGCAGCACCGCGACGCCATCGTGCGGTTGTCGCACGAGATCGCCGCGGACCCCGAGCTTGCGTACGAGGAGGTCCGTGCGGCCGCCCGTTGCATCGAGCCGCTTGCTGAGGCGGGCTTCGCCATCGACGAAGGGGTAGGGGGCCTACCGACCGCCTTCGCCGCGCGGCTCGGCTCGACGGGCCCGCACGTCGCCATCTGCGCGGAGTACGACGCACTGCCCGAGGTCGGGCACGCCTGCGGCCACAACATCATCGCCGCGGCCGCCGTCGGCGCGGGGCTCGCGCTGGCGCCGCTGGTGGACGCTGCGAGGCTCCGGGTGACCGTTCTCGGGACGCCGGCCGAGGAGCGGTTCGGCGGCAAGGTGGACCTGCTGAACGCGGGGGTCTTCGACGACGTGGATGCCGCGTTGATGGTCCATCCCTCCCCGTTCGACGACTACGCCCCCACCAGCCTCGGCATCGACGAATGGCAGGTGGTGTTCCACGGCAAGGCTTCGCACGCGAGCTCCGAGCCGCACCTCGGCATCAACGCCCTGGACGGACTGATCGCCGGCTACAACGCGATCTCGATGCTGCGCCAGCACCTTCGGCCGTTCCAGCAGGTGCACGGCATCATCACGCACGGCGGCGACGCACCCAACGTCGTCCCGGAGCGGGCGGAGGGGCTGTTCTACCTGCGGGCGCTCACCATGGACGACCTGGAGGACCTGCGCCGTCGTGTGCGGGCTGCCCTCGAAGGGGCGGCCGTGTCGACCGGTTCGACGGTGGACATCACCTCGGTCGGCAACGTCTACGAGCCGCTGAAACCCCACACGCGGCTCGCCGACGCCTTCACCGCCGCCTGCGCCGCGCTGGGCCGGGAGCAGCACCTCGACCCGCGCGGCGAGCGGCCGGGCGGTTCCACCGACTTCGGCAACGTCGGGCAGCGCGTGCCCGGCCTGCACGCCATGGTGGCGGTGTACTCCTGGCCGGCGGTGAACCACCAGCACGAGTTCGCGGCGCACTGCGTGACCGAGGAGGCGGACCAGACCCTGCTCGACTCGGCCGCGGCGCTAGCGCTGACCGCACTCGCCGTTGCCGACGACCCCACGATCCTCGAAACGGAGAACTCATGACCTTCGACGTCGACGCCCTGCGCAGCAGCTTCCCGTCACTGGAGTCCGGCTGGGCGCACTTCGACGGTCCCGGCGGCACGCAGACGCCGTGGCAGGTCGGCGAGGCGATCGCCCGAACCCTGACGGGGCCGCTGTCCAACCGGGGCACCGTGTCGTTGTCGGAGCGCAACGCCGAGGACTCGATAGCCGCCTTCCGCGCCGCGTACGCTGACCTGCTCGGTATGCTGGCCCCAGGAATCGTCTACGGCCGCAGCGCAACTCAGCTCACCTACGACTTCTCCCGCCACCTGGCCAAGCGTTGGGGGCCCGGGGACGAGGTCGTCGTCACCCGGCTGGACCACGACTCCAACGTGAGTCCCTGGGTGCAGGCGGCTGCCGCGGTGGGAGCAGAGGTTCGCTGGATCGACTTCGACCCGAAGACGTCCGAGCTCGACCCGGACAGTCTCGAGCTCGCCATCACCGACCGCACTCGCCTGGTTGCCGTCACCGCGGCGTCCAACCTCATCGGCACCAAGCCACCTGTCCGCCGCATCGCCGACATGGCGCACGAGGTCGGCGCCTTCGTCTACGTGGACGGCGTTCACTACACCGCGCACCAGTTCGTCGACGTGTCCGCGCTGGGCGCCGACTTCTTCGTCTGCTCGCCGTACAAGTTCCTCGGCCCGCACTGTGCGGTTCTCGCGGCGGCACCGCAGCTGCTGGAGACGATCACACCGGACAAGCTCGAGCCGTCCACGAACGACGTGCCGGAGCGTTTCGAGTTCGGCACACTGCCGTACGAGATCATGGCCGGCGCCACCGCGGCGGTCGACTTCCTGGCGGACATCGCACCTGGTGACGCGCTGGAACGGCGGGACCGGTTGCGGGCGTCCTTCGAAGCAGTCGACGCGCACGAGCTGCGGCTGCGGCGCATCATCGAGTCCGGTCTGGAGGACCTCGGGCCGCAGGTCGAGCTGCACTCGCGTGCCAATGACCGGACGCCGACCCTGCTCGTCACGTTCCCCGGCCGCCGGGCAGAGGAGGCGTACCGGTTCCTGGCCGAGCGCCGCGTGCAGGCGCCTGCGGGTTGGTTCTACGCGCACCAGGCGCAGCTCAGGCTCGGTCTCGACGACACTCACGCCCTGCGGATCGGCTTGGCGCCGTACAACAACGAGGACGACGTCACGCGGCTTCTCGACGGCCTGCGCGACTTCCTCGCGCACCGGTCGTAGGGCGGAACGGGCGTAGGGCGACAGTTCGTCAGGCCAGCGGCAAGGGGTAAGGAGAGCGCTGTATCGCTGATGACCGCGCGGTCATCAGCGATACAGCACCGCGATGGGATGGTCCTGCCCGCGTGCGGCTACCCGTCCCACCCGGGGCACCGGCCGCACGACCTCGCCGGCGTCCGAAAGCTGCCCGATGAACAGGCCGCCGTACAGCAGGGTCGCGGCGGCGAGGGAGCGCGCGACCGGCGCCAGTGCGTGCCCCCGAGAGGATTCGAACCTCCGACACACGGTTTAGGAAACCGTTGCTCTATCCCCTGAGCTACGGGGGCGCCGCGCGAGAGGACTTCCGGTTCTCGCGCGCGGCGTACATCTTCGCACGTCGTCATCCCGTGGGGACGACACCACCTGACGACATCGTGTCTCTGCCGATCATGCGCCTCGCGGCTCTACTGTCTTCACCGGCTCTCGGGACCGACGTTCTCCCACCCTCCAAAGTCCATGTCCCAAGGAGGAGTCATGGCCCAGTCTTACGCCGACATCTACCGGCGCTCCCTGGAGGAGATGATGCAGGGCCGCTCGGACACGTTGAGTTCGGCGCTCGCCGACGACGTCGTATGGCACGAGGCCGGCAACCCGCAGCCCCTGCGGGGCAAGCAGGCCGTGCTCGACCGCTTCTCCGCCATGCAGGGCGCCGCCCCTGACGTCCAGATCAAGAGCTCACTGGCCGACAACGACTACCTGTCGATCTTCGGCCACGCGAAGTTCCAGCAGGGTGGGCAGACCTGCGAGTACGACTACGTCGAGGAGCTGCAGTTCCGCGGCGACAAGATCGTCGAGCGGTGGTCGTTCATGGACGCCGTCCCCGACGACGTGGACCAGTTCTTCCGCAGCATGCAGTCGACGCAGTCGTAGGAGAACCTCGGCGAGGCCGGCGAGTCGATCTGACGACACGCCGGCAACCTCACTCCGCCTGGCGGTGCTTCTCGATGTCCTTGCGCACCTCGTCCATGTCGAGGTCGCGCACCGCCTTGATCACCTGCTCCAGGGCCTGAGCGGGCAGCGCGCCGGGCTGGGCGAACACGCCGACCCCGTCCCGGAACGCCATCAAGGTCGGGATCGAGGTGATGTTGGCAGCCGCAGCCAGCTCCTCCTCGGCCTCCGTGTCGACCTTCGCGAACACGATGTCCTCGTGCTTCTTCGATGCCTCCTCGAAGACCGGCGCGAACATGCGGCACGGGCCGCACCACGCCGCCCAGAAGTCCACGAGCACGATGTCGTTCTCCTTGATCACCTGCTCGAAGTTGTCGACCGTCATCGTGGTCGTTGCCATGGGAAGTCTCCTCACTTGCTGACGCGTATACCCCTCCGGGCATCTACTAGGGTTTTGCAACGGAGTCCGCGCGCTGGCCATTCCCCACGGCAGGATGTGCATGTGTCCGCACGACTCACGAACAGCGCCGGACTCCTCGTGTACCGCCGCGCGCACCGCGGAGTAGAGGTGCTCCTCGGGCACATGGGCGGCCCGTTCTGGGCGCGCAAGGACGCCGGCGCCTGGTCGATACCCAAGGGCGAGTACACCCCGGACGAGGACCCCTTCCACGCCGCGTGCCGCGAGTTCACCGAGGAGCTGGGCCTCCCCGCACCGACCGACAGGCCGATCGACCTCCGCGAGGTGGGCCAGTCCGGCGGGAAGACCGTCCGTGCGTGGGCGGTGGAGGGCCAGGTGGACCCAGCGGCCGTGAAGCCAGGCACGTTCACCCTCGAGTGGCCGCCCCGTTCCGGACGGAAGCAGGAGTTCCCCGAGGTCGACCGGGTTGCGTGGTTCACTCCGGACGAAGCCCGCGCCAAGCTCGTCCGGGCGCAGACCGCCTTCCTGGACCGCCTCGTCGCCGCCCTGGAACGCGGTGGTTCCGCAGATGCATCTCATTCGGCCGTGCCACCCTGACCCGGTGCTCGACGACGTCCTGCCGTACCTGCGCTGCCCGGTCTGCGCGCGCTCGCTCGAGCGCCCCGCGGACACGGACGCCGGCAGCCTGGTCTGCGCGGCCGGCCACCGGTTCGACGTCGCTCGCCAGGGGTACGTGAACCTGCTGCCAGGCGGGGCCAAAACGGGCACCGCGGACACGCCGGAGATGCTGGCCAACCGCGCAGCCGTCCAGTCCGCCGGGCACTTCGGGCCGGTCGCCGACGCGCTCGCCGCGCAGGTCGCCGTCCACCTGCCCGCCGAACCGGCGCTCGTCCTCGACGTCGGCGCCGGTACCGGCTACTACCTGGCGAACGTCCTCGACAAGGCGCCGCAGGCCGTCGGCCTGGCGCTCGACATCTCCAAGCACGCGGCCCGCCGCGCAGCACGGTCCCATCCCCGAGCGGGAGCGGTCGTCGCGGACGCGTGGCAGCCGCTGCCTGTGCACGACAAGTGCGCCCGCGCCGTCCTCAACGTCTTCGCTCCCCGAACGGCGCCGGAGCTGGCGCGCGTGCTGCACGAGGACGGCGTCCTCGCCGTGGTCGTCCCGGCACCCGACCACCTGACCGAGCTCGCCCGGCCCCTCGGTCTCCTGCGCGTGGACGACGACAAGGCGGCCGACCTGCGACAGGGCCTCGCGCCGTCCCTGGTCCCCGCCGCCGAGCAGCACGTGCAGTACGTGACCCGCATGACGCGCGAGGACGTCGTCGCCGTCGCCGGCATGGGGCCGAGCGCCTGGCACACGGACGCCGCGTCACTGGCGGCGAGGGCCGCATCCTTGCCCGATCCCACGCCCGTCACAGTGTCGGTGCACCTGATGATCTTCCGGCCCGGTTAACGTGGCGGGGTGTCCGAGACGTCGACCGCGAATCCCGCCGTGCGCGCCGACGAGGCCGCCGTGCCTGTCGATCGGGTTGCCGGCCCGACCGGCGACCAGATGGCTGTCGCGGTTGCCCGCTGGCGCGAGGACCTGACCGCCGCCGCAGGTCGCGACGCCCTCGTGGACTACCGCGACCTCGCCACCGCGACCCTCGACCTCGCGACCGCGCACCCCTCCGGGCTCGCGCAGTTCCTCGCCGGGCGGCCGACCCGGCTGTCCAACCTGTTCCGCGAGCCGGGTGCCCTCACCGCCGCCCGCAAACGCGCCCGCGACATCCGCCTGACCGCCGCCCGGCTCGTCGACCAGCACGGCGTCGGCGGCAGCTACCTGGCCAGCGGGATGGTCCGCTGGCGGCCGGACCCGTTGGGCGACGCCGTCGTCGCCCCCGTTCTGCTGCGGCCCCTGAGCATCCGGTCCCGTGGCGTGGGGCAGGTCGACGACGACCTCGACCTGGAGCCGGAGGTGCGCGTCAACCCCGCCCTGGTGCGGCTGCTGTCCGAGCACGGCGTGCGCGTCGACGTCGGGCACATCGAGTCGCTGGCGGCCGGCGAGCACGGCTTCAACCCACGACCGGCCCTCACCGCACTGCGCGAGGCGGCGGCGCACCTGCCCGGGTTCGCCCTCACCGACCGGACGGTGATCGGGATCTTCGTGGACGTCGTCCCCGCCCTTCTCGCCGACCTCGACGGCGCCGGTCCCGCTCTCGGCGACCACCCGGTCGTGCGCGCGCTCGCCACCGGCGTGCCGCTCACCGACGCGAAGAACGAGCCGGACGGCGACACGCACGCGGGCGGGCACGTCCCGTTCGAGGTGCCCTTCCAGGTGGTCGACCTGGACCGCGACCAGCGGGCAGTGATCGACGCGGTGTCGAAGGGAGGGTCGGTCCACGTCGCCGCGCCGCCCGGTTCGGGCGCGACCCGCATGCTGACCCAGCTCGTCGTCACCGAGGCGGGGCGGGGGCGGCGGGTCCTGTTCGTCACCAGCCAGCGGGCCGAGGCGGCCGGTGTCGTGGAGAACCTCGAGGCGCTCGGCCTGGCCGGCCTCGTCTCGGACCCCGGAGACCTGCTCACCGGGTACCGGCGTCGCCGTGGTCTAGGGGCGGAGCAGGTCGAGGCTTTCGGCGATCTCGCCGGCCCCCGGCCGAGCCGGACGTCGGCGACGGACCAGCTGAGGACGCTCGCCGAGCAGCGGCTCGCGTTGCACCGCGTGGTGGAGCGCTGGGGGGTCTCGCTCTCGGAGGCGCTGCACGCGCTGGCGCGGCTCTCCTCCGGGCCGCGCGCACCGCGGACCACCGTCCGGCTCGGCCCAGACGAGACCGCCTGGCTGCGCTGTGAGGAACGCACCGCGGCGGCGGTCACCCTGCGGGAGCTCGCCGACCTCGGTGCCTTTGAACGCGGCGCCGGGGACAGCCCCTGGGAGGGCGCCTCACTGTCCACCGAGCAGGAGGCGGTCGCTGCGCTCGTGGCCGCGGAACGCCTGGACGCAGAAGGGATCCCGCGCCTTCGGGAGGAGGCCGTTCGGGCCGCCAGTGCCGCGGGGCTCGCCAGCCCGGCGACCTTGGCGGAGTGCGGTCGACAGCTGAAGCTGCTCCTCGCCGTCCGGGCCACGCTGGACGTTTTCACGCCGGCCGTCTACGAGCGGTCCGTCGCCGACCTGATCGCCGCGACCGCGACCGCCGAGTGGCGGGAGCGCCACGACGTCAAGATGTCCGCGCTCGAGCGGCGCCGCTGGAAGAAGCAGGCCCGCGACCTGCTGCGCCCCGGCTCCCACCCCGCGGACCTACACCAGGCGCTCATCCGCGTCCAGGACGAGCGCGCCCAGTGGCAGCAGCACGCCAGCGTGGGTGGCTGGCCCCGGGTGCCCACCGGTCTCGCTGAGATGGAGAGCGCCTACGAGGCGGTGCGGGCCGACTGCGCTCGGCTGGAGGCCGCCCTGGCGGGTGCGGGCCTGCAGAACTTGCCGCTCGACGAGCTCGCGGCCACCGTGGAGCGACTGGCCCGCCGGGATGACCTCACCACGACGCTGCCGGCGCGGGTCGCCGCGACCGCCAAGCTGGAGCGGCTCGGCCTGAAGACGCTGCTGGCCGACCTGCGGGAGCGTCAGGTGCCGGCGGTCCGCGTGGTCGACGAGCTGGAGCTGTGCTGGTGGGCCTCGGTGCTGGAGCACCTGCTCAGCAGCCCGCTCGGCCACCAGCAGCTCACGACCCCCGCCGACGTCGTGCGCGCCCGCCACGCCCTCTACGCCGCGACAGCCGACGCCGTCCGGGACGCCGACCGGGCGCGTGCGGCCAGCGCCTGCACGGTCGTCAGCCCGCTGGCTCTACCCGAGATGGCGCCTATGGGCCGGCGCTTTGACCTGGTGGTGCTGGCCGCGGCCCACCTCTGCGCCGTCCCCGAGGGTGTCCTGGCGATGGTGCGGGGCGCGCAGGTGGTCGTGGTGGGCGACCCGAACGGCCTGCCGCCCGCCCACCTGGACCTCAACACCGAGGAGGTGCACGCCGGATCCCTTGAGCCGGGCGAGGGCGACAGGCTTCGTACCTCGGTGCTCGAGGCGACGGCCGCCGTC
>JASBSH010000116.1 GCA_030149025.1 Actinomycetales bacterium
GGCCAGGGGTCGCCCATCGGCCAACCTGGGCAGACAACCCCTCAGCCGTGATCATGGAGTCCCGCCACCGCACGCCCGTCCCAGCATCGTGATCATGGAATCCCGCCACCACCGGCCCGCCCCAGCATCGTGATCATGGAGTCCCGCCACCGCACAGCGATCACCGTGGGTGGCGTTACGCCAATCCGCCGTTGGCACAGGGTGGCCCCACGACGATAGGTCTGTCGCAGGGCCACCCTGCGCTAAACACACGCATTACCGCCCGACGGCGGCACGCGCGCGGCGCACGAGAAGCGCCCTGGCGACGTCCCGGTACTGCTTCGCCCTGTGGACCTGCGCCCGCAGGTCCGTGCCCGTGACCCGGTGGCGGAGGTCGCAGGGCACCTCCTGCACCCGGAACCCCTTCTGCAGCAGGTCGATCGTCAGCGCAGTCTCCACGCCCCAGCCGGGGGCGAGCGGCAGAGCGGCGTCGAAGGCGGCGCGGGTGAGGCAACGCATGCCCGAGAGCGGCTGGGTCGGCGTCCAACCAGTGGCGTCGATGATGCCCTTGCGGGCGAGGTTCACGACGAGTCCCCGACCACCGCCCGGAGTGACCTGCCGCGGCAGGATCGCGATCGTCATATCCGCCTCGCCGGCGAGGATCGGGCCTACCAGCGGGGCGGTGTTCGCGGCGGTGTCGCCGAGGTCGGCGTCTATGAAGAGCAGCGCCCGCGGGGCGGTGCGGTCGCGCGACCCGGCGCCGTCCCGCTCCTCCTGCTCGTGCACGGACACCGCTGCCGCGCCGGTCTCCATGGCGGCGCCCTTGCCGCGGTTCCGGGCGTGGGTGACGACGAGGGCGCCGGCGTTGCGGGCCACCTGAGCCGTCCCGTCGGTGCTGCCGTCGTCGACGACCACGACGAGATCGACCCCCGGAATCGTGCGCGCCGAGGCGATGGTGGCGGCGATGCGCTCGGACTCGTCTTTGGCCGGGATGACGACGGCGACGGCGGGATGCACGGGCGGCACGGTACCCGGCGCCACAGACCGCGACGTTCTGCAGACCGGTGTCGGCGGGATCCGTGCTCAACAGCGCCCAGCGGTCGCCGCAGAACGTCGCGGTTTGCCGGCCGCTCCCGCCTCTGCTGTCCGGATGCTGGACACCCCGCCGCTACCCTCTGCGCCATGACGCCCGCGACGCCCACGCCCTGCATCCCGGCCAGCAGCTCCGCCAGCGAGCCGAACACCGTGCGCTCCGTGACCAGCGAGGTGGGCCGGCTGCGCACGGTGATCCTGCACCGGCCCGGGCTGGAGCTGCAGCGCCTGACGCCGCGCAACAACGATCGGCTGCTGTTCGACGGCATCCCGTGGGTGGCGAGGGCCAAGGAGGAGCACGACGCGTTCGCCGACACGCTCCGCGACCGCGGTGTCGAGGTGCTGTACCTGTCCGAGCTGCTCACCGAGGCGCTTGACGTCGCCGACGCACGCGAGGACGCGATCGCTGCCGCCTTCAGCGTGCCCCGGTTCGGCGACTCCCTGGCTCGCCGGGCACGCGACTACATGGAGGACCTTCCGGCCGACGAGCTGGCCGGCGTCCTGATGGGAGGTCTCCGCTTCGATGAGCTCGCGGAGGCGCGACCGGTCGCCGACCCGGGACTCGTCACCGCTCTCAGCCACCACGAGGACTTCGTCGTCGAGCCGTTGCCGAACCTGCTGTTCACCCGGGACTCGTCCGCGTGGGTCGGCGACCAGGTGGCGGTCGCGTCATTGGCGATGCCGGCGCGCGCTCGCGAGACCTCCCTGACGAAGGTGATCTACCGCTACCACCCGCGGTTCCGCGGAACCGCTCTGCTGTACGACCGCGGGATGGAGCACCTGGAGGGCGGCGACATCCTCGTGATGGCCGACGGTGTGCTTGCGGTCGGGACCGGAGAGCGGACGACGCCAGCCGGGGTCGAGCGGCTGGCTCGCCGCGCGTTCGCCGCGGGTCTGGCCAACACCGTGCTCGCCGTCCCGGTCGCTCAGGAGCGGGCGACCATGCACCTGGACACGGTGTGCACCATGGTCGACCGGGACGCGGTTGTCATGTACCCCAACATCGCCCACCACCTGCAGGCGTACACGGTCACGCCGCGCGGCGAGGAGCTGCACGTCAGCGGCCCACGTCCGTTCCTGGACGCGGCGGCCGAGGCGATGCAGATCGAGCGGCTGCGCGTCATAGACACCGGCCTCGACCCGATCGAGGCCGAACGGGAGCAGTGGGACGACGGCAACAACACTCTGGCGGTCGCGCCCGGCGTCGTGGTGGCGTACGAACGCAACATCGGCACGAACACCCGCCTCGAGGAGGAGGGCATCGACGTCGTCGCGATCTCCGGATCGGAGCTCGGCTCGGGGCGCGGCGGGCCGCGGTGCATGTCCTGCCCGGTGCTGCGCGACCCGCTGCCCCGGGGTTAGCCGCGGGTTAGTTAGCAGGAGCTAGGCGAGGCTAGCCCTAACCCCAATGCCACGTAGCTTAAGTTGATCTTGCAATCTGCGAGGGACTTCGGCGTGGCGTAACGCCTTGTGACTGGTGGTGCTGGTGTGATCACTGGTCATGGATGGGGGTATGCCGGTGGGTCCGGATCTGGTGTCGATCGGGGTGCTGGTCGACGCGGTGCCGCGCGACGCGGTGGACGAGGCTGTCGCGGTGTGGGGGTGCGGGAGCGGCGCTCGGACGGCAAGCTTCCGGCGCATGTGATCACGTATCTGACGCTGGCGCTGTGCCTGTTCGCCGACGACGCCTACGAGGAGGTCGCCACGAAGGTCACCGGGTCGCTGGACCGGTTCGGCTGCTGGGACGCCTCGTGGAGCGTGCCGACCGCCAGCGCGATCACCCAGGCGCGCAAACGGCTGGGCCGTGAGGTGTTCCCCGAGTTGTTCGAGCGGACCTGCAGGCCGGTCGCCGGGAACGCCTCGCCGTCGGCGGGGCTGGGGGCGCGGGGCACCGCGCGCGGCTCGTTCCTGCGGGGCTGGCGGCTGCTGGCGATCGACGGGTTCGAGCTCGACCTGCCCGATACGCCCGCCAACGCCGCGGAGTTCGGGTACGCCGGGTCGGGTGAGAACCGATCGGCGTTCTGCAAGGCGCGGGTTGTGGCGCTGGCCGAGTGCGGCACCCCGCCTTCCTCGCCGCCGAGGTCGACGCCTACTCGGTCGGGGAGAAGACCCTGGCGCAGCGGCTCTACCCGCGGCTGCGCGCTGATGAGCTGCTCACCGCCGACCGGGGGTTCAACTCCTGGACCGCGTGGGATACCGCCGCCGCGACCGGCGCCGCGCTGCTGTGGCGCGCGCCGACCCAGCTCACCCTGCCCGTCGTGCGGGTGCTCGCCGACGGCACCTACCTCACCGTCGTCATCGACTCGGCGATCCGCGGCGCCCGCCGGGACCGGATCGTGGCCGCCGCCCGTGCCGGGCACGACCTCGCCGGTCATCGCGACGCCATCGGGAAACTCGGGCTGCCCGTGGCGCGGCTGGCCCGCGTCATCGAGTACGACGTGCCCGACCGGGCCGGCAACGGCACCGGCGAGCTGATCGCCCTGCTGACCACGATCACCGACCCCGCCGACGCCCGCGCCGACGAGCTGGCCGCCGCCTACCACCAGCGGTGGGAGGAGGAAACCGGCAACGACCAGCTCAAGACCACCTGCGCGGGCCGGGCAAGGTGCTGCGGTCCCGGCTACCCGACCTGGTGTACCAGGAGATCTGGGCCTACCTGATCGTCCACCACGCGATCAGCG